>JBCCJE010000422.1:0-5358 GCA_039027925.1 Bacteroidota bacterium | reverse complement strand
AGTTGCTGGTATTTTTATTAATAAACCAAGAGTTGAACTGATCGATGGCGAAATATATACTATGAGTCCTTTTACCCCCGATCACAATAGTCACGTAGATAAAATCACAGAGTTCTTTATTATCCAATTGTACGGAAAAGCAAAAGTACGTTCGCAGGGTTCAGTAAAAACCGACGAAAACTCTAAACCCGAACCTGACATCGCTGTACTCAAATTCAAAGAAAACTTTTACCGAGACCGGCAGGCTACCGCTAAGGATATACACCTAATTATCGAAGTTTCCGTTTTTACAACTCAGACCGACCGAACGACTAAAAAGAAAAAA
Organism: Bacteroidota bacterium; assembly: GCA_039027925.1. Classification (GTDB taxonomy): domain Bacteria; phylum Bacteroidota; class Bacteroidia; order Chitinophagales; family Saprospiraceae; genus CAJQQY01. The sequence goes on along the minus strand of JBCCJE010000422.1, from coordinate 5,033 downwards.
TACGCAGCGGCAGGCATTCCTGAGTATTGGATTGTTTTACCCAAAAAATCCACCGTTGAGGTGTATCGAAATCCAAGCAAAGGAAACTACCTCGAAAAATCAGTTTACCAAAAAATTGACGAATGGATATTCACAACTTTTGATCTGAAGGTAAAGGGGACTGATCTGCTGATTTAGGATTGTTTCACTATTCACCTATTGCCCCTAGTTCGATGCCTTCGGAATAAGCCATCTTAATATTATGCTCACTAAATGCTTTTTTGATAGCAGCATTACACTCGAAGGTAGCATCCCAGTAATCGTCGGGATTAATAAATGGCCTGACGGCAAGTACGATATTGTGGCTATCGTAAGTTTCGATACCGACGTAAGGTGCAGGTTCATGTAGGATTTCAGTAACATCTTTGAGGGCATCCAAAATAATTTTTTGTACTCTAGGAAAACTCTCCTCGTACGGCATGATGACATTTAGTTCTAAGCGGATTTTACCCTTATCTGAAAAATTAGTGATTGTTCCTTCGGTCACTTGCCCGTTCGGAATGATATGGGTTTTTTGCCCCGGTGTTACGATCGCCGTATTAAAAATCTGAATACTTTCCACCTTACCAAACTTCTCGCTGATCTCCACCCAATCTCCAATTTTGTAGGGCTTGAACACCATAATCATAATTCCCGAAGCAAAGTTACCAAGGCTACCTTGGAGTGCCATCCCCACCGCAAATCCAGCGGCAGCAATCAAACCCACCAAAGATGCCGTATCCACTCCTACCTGCTGAACGGCCGCCATGAGGATAAATACTTTGAGTACCGCACTCAGCAGAGAGACTAGGAAAGATTTTACTTCTAGGGAAAGCGTCGTTTTGGAAAGTGAAAGCTCCACGATTTTCAACGCTTTTTTTAATAACCAGAAACCAATGACTACGATAGCTACGGCCATAGCCAGTTTCGTAGCACCATCTATCAGCATGTCTATAATTTTATCATACTCGAACCCCTCGGTCGTGGCGGAGGTAGTTTCTACTGGATTTTCGTTTTGTGGCGTTTGTCTTTTCATTAGATATTTTTTTACAAATAGATAATATTGCTCATTTAATACAAAGATGAATAATTAGTGAGCAAAAATAAGAAATCAAGAATGTTTGCAAAATTCTTTTAAATGTTAAATCGTAATTCGGTACACGAACAGCACGTTGTATTGGCTTTGAGAATGACTTACAGAAAAGCCTAGATCGCTATTTTCTTAAAAAAAAGTAGCAGCAAAACCGACAGCGGCATCGTTTCATTGGATGTATAGATTTTAATAACCATGTAACGGAGAGTTGACACAAATAAAAGGATTCCGCTTAGGAAACTCGGTTATTTTAGGCTAATTTTAATCAAACAAAAATTAATGGATTTAGCCTTGAGTTTACATCGCGAAGAAAATGATCTGATCAAAGCGTGTGTACGCAAAGATCGGGATGCCCAACAAGCCCTGTACAAAGCGTACTACGGCAAAATGATGGGTGTGTGTCTTCGCTACTCCAACAATCAGGATGACGCTTTAGATATTTTACACGAAGGCTTTATTAAGGTCTTTAAAAATATTGCAAAGTACCAACTGGGGACTTCTCTGACGGCGTGGATGCGCAGAATCATGGTGAACACAGCGATTGATTTTTATCGAAAAAGTGTTCGCCGAAGAACCGAAGATTTGGAAACTGCTTATTCTGTTAGTTCTACTGGGCCCGATGCCATCAGTCAAGTAACGGAAAAAGAAATCCTTGCAGCCGTTCAGACCTTATCTCCCGCCTACCGATCTGTTTTTAACCTTTATGTTATTGATGGGTATTCACACAAAGAAATAGCTGACCAACTGGGAATCACCGAGAGTACCTCCCGATCTAATTTGGTCAAAGCAAGACACAAACTGAAAGCAATTCTTGCTAAGAAATTTATTGAATATGGAGAATAAGAACTTTGACGAATGGATAAAACGGGCTTTGGAGCATCTGGACGGTGAGCAATATGTGCCGCAAGATTGGTCTGCTATGCAAGAACATCTGGAGGCCGAAGTTAATGGTTTTGACCTTTTTGTTCAGCAATCCATTGGCGAAATGGATGGTGAAGCCATCGTACCGATGGACTGGTCATTGATGGAAAGTAAATTAGATGCGGAAATAGAAGCAGATGCTACTGCCGATGCCGAAGTGAATCCACAGGTTGAAGATATTTATTTGGATGCGGTGGCTTACGACCACTTGAAAAATATATCACCACCTTACAAGCAGGAACATTGGGAAATGATGTCCGCTCGCTTGGATGCGGAATATGCTCACCGAAGAAAAGTAATTTTTACCAAAGCCTTAGAAGCAGTCGTTGTTTTGCTCCTCGTTTGGACGGGGATCAATTTCTTACCTACTAAAAAAACAAGTTTTGCTACACCAGTTCGACCAACAGCAGAACCTATCTTTACTCCCCATAATCAGGGCAGTACGAATGACCCTAATCTACAATCCGACAACCAACTCCTCTCTGTCGGCGCAGCAAATGCCGATGTGAGTTCTACCTCGGCAGCAATAACTACTGATCGTTCAGAACTTGTGGTTACTACTGACAGAGAGGACTTTTATGGAACCAATGTTCCTCCTACATCTCCGACCATCTCTAATGATAATCATTTGGTGCCGAATGATCTCGTGGCGGTTGCCGCTATTCCGAGCATCTCTACCGAACAGGTGAAGGTCACAGACCAAAGTGACACTAAGAATCTCTTTGCCCCCGATGCGATAATTCCTACTACTGGTCAGTCTGTCTTTGGAAAAAAATCAATCATTCAGATAGCAACTTTACCTCCATTTCCATCAACTGTCCTTCCGTGGGAAAGCCAATACGTTGCTCCGGAGTTTCGTAAAAGAAAATTAAGAACCCACGAGATTACTTTCAGCATGTACACTTCTGCTGATTATAACTTTGTCTCCTCCGATTTTTACAATACCAAAATCCGCTCTTGGGATACCTATGATCGGGGCAGATTTGGTTACAGCGGAGGATTTGCGTTAGGCTTTACTTTGAATAGATTCACAGTAGAAACTGGGGCCGCCTACAATTACATAAGTTACACCCAACGGGATGAAGCTAACCTCTTCGGAACATTTGGCGGCGGGTACATCGAAGAACAGTGGGAAGATGCCGAAATCAGTATGATTCAAATTCCTCTGAATGTGCACTTCGCTTTTTTAAATAAAAAAAGATGGAAGATGTACAGTTTACTGGGTGCTGGACTCCACATGGCTGCCCAAAACAACTTCAACTTCCAACTCGAAGATTTGTCGCAAACGGCTACCCGCTCTCCAGTAGCTGAACAAAGCGAAATTGCCAACGAGTCCGCTGCGTTTAGAGGTATCCTAGAGGGTGGTAACTTTAGAGAAAATAGTTATTTGACAGCCAACCTCGGATTCGGGCTAGAAAGAAAATTCACCTACCGCTGGAGTCTTTTCGTCCAACCCGTTTACCAGCATTATTTTTTATTTGAAGGTATTGGTCCTAATCAAGATAGGATTCATTCTGGGTCTATTCGATTTGGAGCAAAAGTAAAGATCAGGTAATTTTCGGAGCATTTATCAAATAGGGTAAATAAAAAATGTCCCAAACTTTTGAGATAAAGTTTGGGACATTTTTTTTAGCAAAATCCTAAATCTTCGTTGTCTTGATAGAGTTCGTCAAATTTAGAACTGTTGATTGCTTCTCGTTTTTGAGAAATCTTAGCTTTCTCTAATCCCGAAAATCGCGCTCTTACGCTTTTTCGAATCAGCGTCATAATGCTCATGGTTGTTTTATTTTTAAGATTTTTAATGAATTATAAATTTCTACTATAATACGCAAACGTAGATAAGGTGACCAATGTTTAGATAAAAAACTTAAAAATAATTTTAGACAAAAGTCCAACGAGTAGTCACCTCTTTCTCCTACCTGACTCTATCAATATGCCTCCTTTATTTTGATCTCCAAGTACCGTCAAGGAGTAAGAGAATGTCAGCATAAAATATCTCGCTAAAGAATTGATACGAATATCCTCGATGTAATTCAGCGTGCTCCTTCGATCTACACCGATGCCTTGGTTCAATAAATCTCTTACTGAAAATTCGACAGTACCTCTACTCTTTAAGATGGGCTTGGAGACGGAAGCATTCCACATGGGCACTTGACGCCGATTGGTAAAATCTTCTCCTCGATAAAGGGTGTAGTCAAATGAAGTTCCTATCGTCCAATTTCTTTTGAGATTCAAAGTCCAGTCCGTAAAATAGGTTAACGTATTGAACTGTTGGTCAAAGTTTTTGGACTCAGAGTACGTCGTTTGGTTATACCCCCAATTTAATCCGAACAGCACATCAAAGATTTCTTTTTTACGATTTTCAATAGTAAAATCTATCGAAGTATTCCAGCGATTAGAGGTGTTTTCAATTCCATTCAAGAATAAGCTACTGCGATTGTTGTTGGCGTTGAATCTTAAATTGATTTTACTGCGGATAAACTTTAGTGGTGTACTGAAATCCAAATAGCCACTCGTATTCCAATCATTTTTCACATTGACAGGCTGGGTGGTTTGTACAAAAAAAGAATCAATTGTCGTAGAGTTAGTGATCTTATCCTCCGTGTAAGTCGTGTTGATAGCGGCAAAGAAACTTCTAAAATTAAACTGATCGAAGAGCCTATACCTAAGATTCAGCCGATGATTGTACTCTGGTTTTAGATTAGGATTGCCTACGTAAAGACTCAATGGATTGGTATTGTCCAAGATGGGTTGGAGTTGTTCCAAGGATGGTTCTCGGATATTGGTTCGATAATCAAAGCTTAGTGAATTAGTAGCAGCAAAATCATAATTGAAACTTGCGGAAGGTAACAATGCCCAAAAATCCTGAACGACTGATAACTGCTCCCCTGCAACTTTTCCATCTAGTTTTGAATATTGCACATCTGCTCCAGTAGAAAAAATATATTTCCTCCGATTCCATTTAAAAATCACTCCTGTACGATCATAAAAATAATCACTT
>JBCCJE010000421.1:0-5378 GCA_039027925.1 Bacteroidota bacterium | reverse complement strand
GGCCTACTGGTCGTTGGAAGTTTTGATCTGTGCAATCGAAGTTTTGGGTATCCCTGAACTCTACGAAACGTTGACGGATTTTTTGAAACCCAAAACACGACCGCTCTACCAATGGGAAATCAATATGGCCATAGAAATTTTTGGAAATGCGATTAATTACGCCCGAGTGCGCGTGGATGAATCTGCTTACCTTGGTGCAAAAACGCATCACGTTTGTTATGTCAGTTTTTACATTATCAATAGTTGGGGAAAAATGAGCAATAGTATTTTGATCCACGAATTGGTACACGTGTGGCAATACGAGCGGATGGGGGCGGTGTACATTCCGAGGGCACTCTGGGCACAGACTACCGTCGAGGGCTACGATTACGGGGGGCTGGATAATTTGAAAATGTATCTGAAAAAAGGGAAGACTTTCTATGATTTTAACCTAGAGCAACAAGGCGATATTATTGCAGATTATTTTAAAGTTAAAAATGGCTATCGTCCACGGTGGGGAAATGCTACCGACCTCGATGCCACCATTTACGAAAAGATAATTTACGGAAAATTGAATCGTGCGGAAAGTGCTTGATCGCTTCCTTTTCCAAAACAAATTCGTAAGTTTGCGCAACCGAACTGAACTTTTGATTCATTCACCTTCGTTCAGTACACGGCTTCACTTTTACCACATCACAAGGAGTCGTCACAAAAAATCTATTTTATCACTAATTCCCGAAGTGAAGGGACAAGCACCCAGTAGCATGGTTAAATATTATTTAAAAAATAATGGGCGATTGGAGGAATTGGAAACACCACAGCCTGGCTCTTGGGTAAATATTACCCCACCCTTCGATCAGGAAGAACTAGCCAGCATTGCAAAACAGTTTGAAGTGCCTTTGGATTTTTTTACGGATTCTCTGGATGTGGATGAGCGATCTCGCTACGAACGAGAAGACGATGTAAGAGTAATACTAGTCAACACACCGCTGCTCAACGAAATTAACTCCGAAAACGAAGCCATCTACATTACTGTTCCCATCGGTATCATTTTGACCATTGATCATATGATTACAATTTCTCCCTACGAAAATCCAATCCTCATGGGATTTATAGAAGGGAGGGTAAAAAATTTTAATCCTTCCAACGAAAAATTATTCGTGCTCCAATTGCTGGAGCAAAACGTTTTTCGGTTTTTGAACTGTTTGAAAAAACTCAATCTGAAGCGTAATCTGATAGAAAAAGAATTGTACGACTCCAGTCAGAACAAACAACTCCGACAACTTTTGAGTATCGAAAAAAGTCTCGTCTTTTTTGTTAACTCCCTTTCGAGCAATGAACTACTAAAGATGAAAATGAAGCGCTCGGATTTTTTGGGGATTCGCTCCGACGAAGATTTGACCGATTTATTTGAAGACATTATCATTGACAACAGTCAGGCTTTGGAAATGTCAAATGTCTATACCAATATCTTAAACGGAACGATGGAGGCCTACGCCTCGATCATCTCCAACAACCTCAATCAAGTGATTCAGCGACTAACTTTGGTCACCATCATTTTGATGTTACCCACGTTGATTGCTAGTTTGTACGGGATGAATGTGAAGCATCTTCCGTTTGATGAGTCCCCCTACGCTTTTTTCTTTATTTTAGCTATTTCTATTTTTGTGAGTTTGATGATGGCGTGGTGGTTCAGAAGGAAGCGATTGTTTTAGTCATCAATTATTTTCCAGCAGCGTAGTCAAAATTCGTCTAACCGTCGCTGCCGTATTATCCTTTTTTCTTTTTCGCAATCCAATATTATCAGCAATCGGAGCAATGTCGGAAATGCCTTTGAGAAATGCCCAGATATTGACCATGTGTTCATTAGCGGTGTAATTTTTATTGATGCTCTTATCTTTTTGTCCATTCTTAATTTCTCCTAACAACAACTGAATTGGCAGTTGGCTAATCTCTTTAACGGATTCAAAATAACTACCTTCCTTAATTTTAAGCGACGCTTCGGTCTGCGGGGTATCCGCATTTAGATTTCGTAGGATACCGTAAAAATCCAAAACGACCTGATAATACTGTGGGGCTGCTTTGGAAAATTGGATGTACCCCACCGAAATAATCAGCACCCTATCTAGTCCAGATTTTGCCTGAATCTCTAATTGGGAAAAGTGTTTTAAAAATTGTTGAAAGGCTTTTTTAACAACGGCCAAGTAAATATTTTCTTTAGAATCAAAATAACTATATAAGGTCGTCCTACTACAATTGGCCATTTTACAGATGTCCGAAATGGTCGTTCTCGAATATCCTTTTGTAAAAAAAACCTCCTGAGCGTGTTGAATAATATGGTCTGCTCTATTTTCTTTGATCAATTCCTTCATAGTACCAAAAGTACGATTTAGTGGGAAAGAATTGTAGCTGACGGCAAAATCTTCAAGATTCATCATCCCTCTAAAAAACTATCCCCATAATTTGAACAAGGTGTTCACTTTTTATATATTTGCAAAAGTTGAACATGATGTTCATATTTTTAATTTCCCATTTTATGATGAATAGAAGTAAGGTTTATATTTTGGGCGGTGCTCAAACTGATTTTTCCATCAACTGGAATAAAAAAGGTAAAGGCATCGGCGACTTAATGGCGGCGAGTTTTGAAAAAACCATCACTACTACTCGGATGGATATATCCGACATTCAAAGTCTGCACGTCGGAAATTTCGTGGGCGAACTCTTTTGTGGGCAAGGGCAGTTAGGTGGTTTGATGATTCAGCACTTTCCCCAGCTTGCGGGCATACCTACTGCCAGACACGAGGCGGCGTGTGCATCTGGAAGTATGGCTACATTCGCTGCCATGCGAGAAATTGAAGCGGGCTATGCCGATGTGGTTGCCGTCAATGGAGTGGAGATGATGCGCAATGTCAACGGGCAGATGGCTTCCCAGCACCTAGGCGCAGCGGCGTGGATCGGTCACGAAGCGCAAGAAGCTAAATATCCTTGGGTATATCTTTTTTCGAAAATTAAAACATTTTACCAAGAAAAGTACGGTGTGGAGGATGCTCACCTAGCGGAGATTGCAAAAATCAACTACGCTAATGCCCAGCGAAATCCCAATGCTCAGACCCGCAACTGGGAACTATCCGACGCTCAATTTGGAACCGACGAAAATCATAATCCTTTGATCGAAGGCACTTTGAGAAAATCTGATTGTGGAAGAGTCTCCGACGGAAGTGCTACTATCATTTTAGCTTCCGAAAAATACGTTCGGGCGTACGCTGACAAAAGAAATATCGCCATTACTAAAATGCCCTACATCAAAGGTTGGGGACACCGAACTGCACCAATTGAACTCAAGTATAAATTGGACAATGCTAATGCTTCTTCTTATGCCTTTCCTCATCTGCACGGTGCTATTCAAGACGCTCTGAGTCGAGCAGATATTTCCGATGCAAACGAACTAGATGCTATTGAAACCCACGATTGCTTTACTATCTCGGAGTACGTCGCTTTAGAACATTTCGGATTAACTCCACCCGGAGAAGGCTGGAAAGCTATCGAAAATGATAATATTTCTTTTGGGGGAAATCTACCCGTCAATCCTAGTGGAGGATTAATTGGAGCAGGGCATCCCGTGGGGGCAACGGGAGTACGAATGCTTTTGGATGCCTACAAACAGACTTCGGGCAATGCAGGAAATTATCAAGTTGAAAATGCTAGTAATGTTGGTATCCTAAACATAGGTGGGAGTTTTACGACGGTGGCTAGTTTTGTAGTTGGGGTGCAAAAAAAATAGGATGAATCTTATTTTTTAACTCGGCTAATAATAGATCAACATACTCTTATCAAAAACCAAAAAAAAATTAAACGATGAAAAATGATATTATGAACTATGCGTTGGAGGCAGCTAATCCATACTTATTAGGGCCTTACGCTCCGGTCTTTAGTGAAATCGTAGAAAGCAAACTGAAAGTTATTGGAGAAATTCCCAAAGACATTAATGGCGTTTACGTGCGCAATGGGCCCAATCCAAAGTTTGAGCCCAAAGGTCATTATCATTGGTTCGACGGTGACGCCATGCTACATGCCCTACATTTAGAAAACGGTAAAGCGACCTATCGAAACCGATGGATTCGCACTAAAAACTTCGTAGAAGAAGAGCAAGCGGGCGAATCTTTATGGCAGGGTTTGATGGGCCGACTAGCCGCCAATATGAATCGCCCGTGGAACAGAGGAGTCCCTCTGAAGGATACCGCTAATACTGCCGTAGCTTACCACGATGGAAAATTATTGGCAGGCTGGTACATGTGTGGTGATTTATATGAGATTGATCCGATCACCCTGGAAACTAAAGGCATTCAAAATTATAATGGAACATTGACTTCCAAGGCGATGGCACACGTCAAAGTAGATGAAAAGAAAAACGAAATGATGTTTTTTGATTACGAATTGACGGGGTCGTATTTGGCGTACGGAGTGATTAACGGAACGGGCGAGGTGAAGCACTTTACCAAAGTGCCTACTCCGGGGCCTCGGATTCCTCACGATATGGGCATTACCGAAAATTATTCTATTCTCATGGATTTGCCTTTAATTTATGATCTCAACGTAATGATGAAAACGGGCAAGGCTGTTCCTGTTTTTAGAAAAGATTTGCCTAGCCGATTTGGAGTGATTCCTCGATTCGGCAATGCCGATGAGGTAAGATGGTTTGAAGCCGAACCGTGTTACATTTATCATACTATTAATTGCTGGGAGGAGGGAGATGAGATCATCATGGATTGTTGCGTGAATGATTCACCTACTCCGCAACAAGAACTTCCACGGGGTGCTTCTGCTGCCGAAAAATTAAATGCTTACCTGCGGCTACGAGCTTACTTGCATCGCTACCGATTTAATCTAAAAACGGGAGTAACAAAAGAGTATCGGCTAGATGATTTGACCACGGAGTTTCCATTGATGAATAGCCAATACCTCGGACGAAAATCTAAATTCGCTTATAATCAAAGGTTTGATCTATCTGAATCTTTGCGCTTTGATGCTATTGTAAAATACAATACGGAAGATAACACTTCAACGACCTTCGAATACGGAAAAAATAAATTTGGTAGTGAATCGCCTTTTATTCCCAAAGAAAATCCTGATGCGGAAGATGATGGCTACGTCATCAGTTTTGTGACGGATGCCAGAGAAGAAACATCAGAGGTCGTCATCCTCGATGCCAAAAATATCAATCAAGAACCACTTGCAAGAATATTGTTACCCCAGAGAGTTCCACTAGGATTTCACGCTTGTTGGGTCAATGGAGATCGAATGTTTTCGTAGGAGTGAGTTGGGGAAATCATCAGGATCATGAAAATCATAAAAACCAGCGTTAAAAAGGAATAAGGATTTTAACGCTGATCTTTTATGAT
>JBCCJE010000420.1:0-5420 GCA_039027925.1 Bacteroidota bacterium | reverse complement strand
TCGATGTGGAAAGTATTAAAATCAATATTGTACTCTCCCGATCCTTCCTCCACAAAAAAGATTTTGTAATGATCAGACCGATGGGTCGGATTAGCGGTACAACCGTCAGCCACCGAAAAATGACGAATTTTAAAAATAGTGGTTGCCGCAAAATCTAAACTCTGTTGGTATTGAAGTGTTTTACAAGGAGTAACTGACATATCGAATTTTATTTCTTGATAGTTCTATAATAGATTTTTTTTTGACATCTAATTTTCCCCGTAACGGGAAGTTACGGGGAAAGTAACCCATTACGGGGTAACTTCCCGTTACCCCGTAATTTATTCTCTTTACCCCATAATTTTTCAACTTTTCATCCTACAAAATGTCAACTATCCAGATAAACTTATCATAATTTTTTTCAAAAATAAAAAAACAGATTTATGCTTATAAAAATTTTAGTGGTGCTACTCTCTTTAAGTTTTATTTTTTCTTGTTCGAGTAAAAATAAAGCTACGCTAAAAGCAGCCAATCAACTAACGCCAGCAGAAAAAACCTTAGCGAAAGCCGTCGTTTCCCACGGGGGCACAAAATACGATAATGCCTATTATAGCTTTACCTTTAGAAAAAGAAAATATACTTTTCAAAATCAAAATGGGAATTATATTTACACCCTAAAGTATCAAAAAGATGGACAAGAGATTTTTGACAAAATGACTAACAATGACTTTACAAGAAAGGTAAATGGCTCACCTGTAACCCTAACGGAAAAGCAAACAAGTAGTTATGCTAACAGTTTAAACTCCGTTATCTATTTTGCTACCCTACCACACAAACTGCAAGATGAAGCCGTTAACAAAGCACACCTAGGCACTACGACCATTAAGGGAAAAAATTATGAGGTATTAAAAATCTACTTTGATGAAGAAAATGGAGGTAAAGACCACGATGACGTCTTTCATTATTGGATCAATGCCCAAACCCACCGAATAGATTATCTGGCTTGTAATTATCAGGTCAATGGAGGTGGCGTAAGATTCAGGAGTGCCTACAATCCAAGAACCGTAGGGGGAATTTTATTTCAAGATTACGTCAACTACAAAGCACCCGTAGGAACACCTTTGGTAGATCTGCCTAAGTTGATGGAGAAAAATCAATTGGAAAAGTTATCTCTCATCGAAACGGAAGATGTAGTGGAATTGAGTGCAAGATAATCGGAAGTTACTCCACTACCTCACAATGACAAATTGCTTCGAAAATCTCCGCTGACCTTCTATCTGAATGGATACAGCATAAATACCTGCCTTCCAATTTTTCACCTCAAAGCTAGTGGGAATCGTAGGGATGCTTTCGTACCTTCTTTGCAGCATCTCCTGACCCAAAGCATTGAATATCTGAATGTTTCCTTTTTTACCAACAAAATCTCGGAGTGCTAGGTGAATCCACGTTTGGGTAGGATTAGGATAAAGTACAACTTCTCCAAAATCAATGTCAAAATTAAGCTGGCGAATAGCAGAATAATAATGTTCACCCGTAGTAGTTTCTACTCGTAGCCGATAGTAATTTTTACCGTGCTGTGGTTGGTCATCGGTTGCTTGGTAGTGTCTGGGGGCATTGACCTGATCGGCGCTAACCGTTGCCAATACCTCAAAGTGCATTCCATCGAGGGATTTTTCGACCTCATAAAATGCAACGTGATCGTCCCTGTTCATCAGCCAAGTGAGTTGAGATTCATAGCCTTGTTTCTCAGCTTGGAAATACAGCAAGTTGGGAATAGCAAAGTTGGCGGGGCTTTCACAACCCTCCACTTCTACCTCCGCCAGTACGAGATAACCCGAACCCTGCGTCTGCACTCGAACGTACCTTCCATTCGTTTCGGTCAAAATTTCGGACGGTGTTCCCGCTTGTCCCGCTACGAAAAATTCGAAGTTGGCTTGGTTACGTGCTGTCGTAAGGTCATCGGAGGTAAACGGCGTGTCAGCGACTAGGACGTAGGCATTATTGGTTTTGTCGCTACCATCCGTTCTGTTGAAGACCTTGATTTTTTCGATTTGGTAATTGTCTCCGAGGTCCACCTGCCACCACGGATTTGTGGAAAAATTGGTAGCAGCTACCGATGACGACGAGGCAGGCGTACTGAAATAGATACCGTTGGTGTTGCCGTCAACTGCTTTATCGGAATTTCCCGTAATACCCCCTGCGGTAATCGTACTAGATTGTGCGGTCGTTTTTCCCAAAGCTAAGTTAGAAATGGTAGAACATCCAGTTGATACTATCGGCGTTCCTGCGCAGTTGCAATCACCATCTTCTACATCATTGTTGGTATTTGGATTGTTATCGTCACAAGGCGTTCCTGCATCGGGACAAGCCGATCCGCCGTCGTCAAAACAACCTATGACCTCTAGTTCGGCAATGCCCAAAAAGGCTTGTCCTGCAAGTTGGATGCGTATGTATCTTCCCGATTCGTTGATCGAAATTACCGATGGTGTCAACGCTTCGGTAGGCTGGAAAAAACTGCTGACGCCCGATTGATTCAAGGTAGCATCAAGATTGGTAGTTGTAAATGGATTGTTAGAAATTAAAATATAGTAATTAGATAAGAACTCCGAGCAGCATTCTGTTCTCGCCCAAAGCTGAATAGATTCGATGTTGGCTACTTGCCCTAGGTCTAGTGTTAGCCAAGGTTGATTTTCCCAACTCGTCAAAGCAGTAGAGGCATCGTCCCAAAAATGTCCAGCCGTATTTCCATCAATAGCTCGGTTGGCATCTGCACCGAACACTACCGACGACTGAGTAGCTATACTTGTAAGTGCTATGTTATAACTATCAGTACAGTTACCTGAACCTAAGATGATCGGCGTACCTTCGCAGTTACAGTCACCATCTTCCACATCGTTTTCGGTATCGGGATCGTTGTCGTCACAGGGCGTTCCTGCGTCGGGACAAGAGGGCACGACGGGTGTACCTTCGCAGTTGCAATTGCCATCTTCCACATCGTTGTCGGTATTGGGATCGTTGTCGTCGCAGGGCGTTCCTGCGTCGGGGCAAGGGGGCACGACGGGTGTACCTTCGCAGTTGCAGTCACCATCTTCCACATCGTTTTCGGTATTGGGATCGTTGTCATCGCAGGGTGTTCCTGCGTCGGGACAAGGGGGCACGACGGGTGTACCTTCGCAGTTGCAGTCACCATCTTCCACATCGTTTTCGGTATTGGGATCGTTGTCATCGCAGGGTGTTCCTGCATCGGGGCAGCCCGAGTTTCCTCCAGTGGTACAACCCATGATTTCAACTTCCGCCAATCCCATAAATCCTTGCTCTGCCAATTGAATACGCAAATACCGACCAGATTGATTGATGACTACCGAGGTAGGACTTTCGGCTACTGTTGTTTGGAAAAAATCAATTACGCTAGCTTGGTTTAGAGTAGCGGAAAGATCAGTTGACACAAAAGGATCAGCAGAAATTAGGATATGGTAATTTTTCAAAAAATCACTACAACAATCCGTACGATTAAAAATATTAATTTGCTCAATGTTATAAACCTCGCCCAAATCAACTTGCCACCACGATTGATTATTCCAAGTGGTGAGTGCTGTTGAACCTCCGTTCCAAAAATCACCATTTGTATTGCCATCCAAAGCTAGGTTAGCAGTTCCTCCCGACGAAAAGGTGGAAGATTGGGTAGCGGATTTTCCCAAACCTAAATTTACCTGTGGTACACACACGTTGGGATTGTCAGGTGTACCTAAGCAACTGCAATCATTCTGCACCACGTCATCGAAAGTGTTGGCGTTGCCATCGTTGCAGGGTGATCCTACGTTTGGTCCAACACAATTATCAGCAATGTCGGTATCGCACACGCCGTCGTTGTCAGCGTCTATGATGGTACCACCACCACAGTTACAATCCGTTTGGAAAGTTTCTCCGCTGGTACAGGGATCATTATCATCACACGGGAAAGCAATGTTACAACAGTTCGATATGGCTTGGTATTCAAAAGCACCGAGGTCCAATTGACCGCCGTTGTCTAAATTAAAGATTCGATTGGCTTCGTCCATATCCAGCAAAACATCACTCGGCAAAAAAGTAGCGTCTCCGTAATTGATGGCCGGCGAGCAAGCGGATAATCTAAAATCATTTTCCGTAAAATTTACAAAATCGGGATTCAGGCTGAGATTGTTCCCCTCGTCAATTCCAAAGAACGCATTCCAAGTAGCTCCGCTTCCACCTGAGTTTTGAATCAAGCAGTTTTGAATTTGAACGATATTATTGGTGATGGGAGAAGTAGGCGAATAGTCATTGGGAAAAGAAGAGGTATTGACTATCTCATCGCCATTTTCCCAAAAAATAGAATTGTAAATATCGGGTTTTGAAAATCCATTATTCAGGATACCGCCTCCTTGAAAGACGGCAGTATTTTTCGCAAAAGTACAATTGGTAATCACCGGATTGGAAAAATTATTGAAGATGCCACCACCAATGCCTTTAGCACCCGTAGCTTTATTGTTATAAAATAAACAATTGGTGATTTCAAAAACGGAAGCATCGTTGTACATGCCTCCTCCTCGGAATACGCCCGTATTGTCAAAAATCACCGAATTGCGCAAGATCAAAGCGGAAGAATCTATGTAAATGCCACCGCCGCCGTAACCGCCCCGATTGCCGTGAAAAAAACAATTATAGACAGCGGGTGAGGATTGCTTGTTGTACAGACCTCCCCCTACGTGATGCGGAGGATCCCATTTGGCATTGCCACCTACGATATGAAAGCCATCAATGATAGCAGTCTCGTCCAAGTAGTTGTAATAGTTGAATATGACGTGGTAAGCATTATCTTCGTTGTTGAGGGCGGGTACTTGCGAGTAATCATCATCGTCCGCCAAGTCACCACTCAACGTAGTTGGATTAGCTACAAAATCTCTTTGGTTGAGTGCAGTTTCGTTGCCTATGAATCCCCCGTAGATAGCTAAGTTATTTTTCATTACGAATGACTGCAAGCGATCCAAATCATCGGTTGGTTTGTAAGTGCCCTGAGCTACCCATATTTCCGTAATCGTATTGTTAGCGTGTGCTGCGTTGAGTGCATCTCGCAGTTCTTGGTAGGCTGTTGCCCACGATAGTCCATTGCCGGAAGTCCCCACCGACTGATCTACGTAAAGTCTCGTGGTCACAGGATTCATTGGATGCGAAGTTGCGTAAAGTGTAGCAGTACATAAAGCACTAACCAAGCACATCAGAGCAGTTGTCCAAAATTTATTATGCTTACGTAAAGGAGTTTTCATACGAGTATGTTTTATTTTTTCAAACTATTCAGCATACAGGAAAGCGATATAAGTCAGAAGAAATAACTTGAATTTCACCACCGACTTTGATCTTTTCCTTCAATGATTCGTAGGGAAACGAACGCACTTCTCGCTGCTGCGGAAAAGGTATTATTTTTA
>JBCCJE010000419.1:0-5439 GCA_039027925.1 Bacteroidota bacterium | reverse complement strand
TTTGTTCTTCTTTTTTTAGCTCCGAGGATTTGTTGGGTATCTACCCTCCTGTCAAAACGCTAATATATTTAAGTTAAATTATTTAAATTTAAAATCTTAAAACCATTCCTTACGTCCCGCCCACATCATTTTTCCCTAAAAAAAATACTAATCGGAACGCCCGTAAAATCAAAGTTTTTCCTCAGTTGATTTTCTAAAAAGTTCTTGTAACTCGGCTTGATGTATTTGGGATTATTACAAAAAAAAGCGAAAGCTGGATAGTACGTAGGCAACTGCGTGATGTACTTGATCTTGATAAAACGCCCTCGGTGAGAGGGTGGCGGATTTCGATCAATGGCCTCTTGTAAGAGTTCATTCAGTTCGGAGGTACGGATTTTCCGATTGCGATTTTCGAATACTTCGAGGGCCACATCCAAGGCCTTAGCAATTCTTTGTTTTTCCAAAACAGAAATAAAAACAATGGGGATGTCATTGAATGGAGCTAATTTATCCCGAAGTATGCGCTCCATGTCTCTAGCGGTATTGGTTTCTTTTTCGATCAAGTCCCACTTATTGACTAGTATGACGACTCCTTTGTTGCGTTTGATTGCTAAACTAAAGATACTCATGTCCTGTGCTTCGATGCCCGTCTGAGCGTCCACGAGTAGCATCACCACGTCGGATTCTTCCATTGCTTTGAGGGCTCGCATCACGGAGTAAAACTCTAAATCTTCGTGCACTTTGGCTTTTTTCCGAATACCCGCAGTATCTATCAACAGGAACTCTTTTCCGAACTTATCGTACTTGGTATGAATGGAATCCCGCGTAGTTCCCGCAATGTCCGTAACGATATTTCGATCTTCGCCTAACAAAGCATTTACAAAAGAGGATTTACCTACATTGGGTTGTCCTAAGATGGCAAATTTAGGAATATCAGATTCGATAGATTGGTCATCGGAAAGTTGTTCGGCGAGTGCGTCGAGTACCTCGCCAGTACCACTACCAGAAAGGGAGGAGAGAAAAAAAGTATTTTCAAAACCAAGGCTCCAAAACTCATTGGCTTCTATCATCCTGTTTTGGTTATCCACTTTATTGACTACCAAAAAAACTGGCTTATCAGTACGTCGCAGGAGGTGGGCTACTTCTTCGTCTAAGTCGGTGATGCCCGTAGTGACATCCACCATAAAGATCAAAGCGGAGGCTTCATCTATAGCTATCCGAACTTGTGAGCGAATGGCTGATTCGAATACGTCATCTGATCCTTGCACAAATCCACCCGTATCAATCACGGTAAATTTTTTTCCATTCCACTCACTCAATCCGTATTTTCTATCACGGGTCACACCGCTAATATCGTCAATGATAGCTTGGCGTTCTCCGATCAATCGGTTGTACAAAGTGGACTTGCCCACATTTGGTCTGCCAACGATGGCAATAATATTTCCCATAATTTTTATTGAGGACACACTCTTAATCAATAAAGCAAGCCCTAATTTTTTGCAAAAATAAGAAAATAATGATGTTAAAATATTTATTCGAGGGGTTACTTTTTTTTATGAAAAAATATATATTTGCACCGCTTTTTGAATAAGCAGTTCCTTGAATTTTATAACTGGTTAGTTGCATTTATATTTTTCAAAGTACAAATGACACAAAAACCAAAATGCGGGTGTGGTGAAATTGGTAGACACGCTAGACTTAGGATCTAGTGCTTCACGGCGTGGGGGTTCGAGTCCCTCCACCCGCACACTTTGAGCAATAATTGAGGGCTTGCAGACCAAGCAGGTTGTTGATTGTTCATTACTCATTACCCTTTTCATTTCTTATCTTTGTTTCTTAATTTTATTTCTTTTCACTAGCATGATGCTTCTCCATAGTCGGAGACATCTAAAACAACATAGCTTATGCCACAAGTTGTCAGAAACGATATTGACAATTTAAATACACAATTAGTACTAACCCTCACCAAGGCGGACTACGAACCAAAATTCAAGTCCGAACTCAATAAGGTTAGAAATAAGGTGCAGATGAAAGGCTTCCGTAAAGGAAAGACACCGACTGCGCTCCTAAAAAAAATGTACGGCAAAAAGATCCTCGTGGAGGTCATCAACGAAATGGTTCAGCAGGAGATTTTTGGATACATCAAAGAGACCAATCTTCAAACTCTAGGGCAACCGCTTCCCTCCGAGGATCAGCCCGATCTGGACTTTGACGTGCTCACGCTGAATGACTTTGCGTTTCATTTTGACTTGGGATTAGCTCCCCAATTTGAATTGCAAGGGGTGGACAAAGATGCCACTTACGATTATCAAAAAGTACAATTGAGTGAGGAGTTCTTGGAGGAGCAGGTAGAAGCAGGTAGAAAGAGGTTAGGAGAGCGAGAGACTATCACCGAAGGGGAGGTGAAGGAAAATGATGTTGTCACGGTGGATGCGGAAGAGCTAGACGGAGATGAACTTAAAGAAAATGGTTGGGCAGCGACGTTTGATATATTCGTAGAAAGTGTAAAAGACGAGGAAGTGAAAAAGGACTTTCTCTCCAAAAGTGTGGGGGACAAAGTAAGATTGAATGTATTTACTTTCGAGGGAGCAGATAATCCCGACATGGTTAGAAAAAATCTATTACAAGTAGGTGAAGTTGATGCCGATGTAGAAATCGGGGAAATGTTTGAAGTAACTATCAAGGCAATCAAGCGTATAATGCCTGCGGAGTTGAATCAGGAGTTCTTTGATAAATACATGGGGCCTGGCAAAGTGAGTTCAGTAGAAGAAATGAAAGCATCTATAAAACAGGACTACACAGCGTATTATAACCAACAAGCGGATGTCTTGCTTTATGGAAAACTCACCGATACGCTTTTGGAGCAAAATAACTTGCTATTGCCCGATGAGTTTTTGAAAAGATGGTTAAAATCTTCCGATCAAAATGTAAATGTAGAAGATATAGAAGCTGGATACGAGGGGTTTGCTAAATCGTTGAGATGGACTCTGATTAGAGAAAAATTGATTGAAAAATTTGGGCTCAAAGTAACGGACGATGAAGTATTCGAAGGTATCAAGCAGCAGGTGAGAAGTATGTTTAGCCAGTACGGGATGGGAAATGTGGATGAACTGATCGTACTCAACACCGCTAACCGAATGGCCGAAGACGAAAAGCAGATGAATGAAGCATATAGTAAGATTATGAATGATAGGGTATTCGAAGCTGTTAAGGAGGCAGTCACGCTTGAGGAGCAACCCATATCACGGGAGGAATTTGAAGCATTGCTAAAAGCCGAAGTCGAAAAAAACAAGACAACGCCAGCGGATGAAGCTGCTGCCGCCGCCGTGGAAGAAACGCCCGCCGCAAGTGAAGAAGTCGGGGAGGAAGTGGAGGAAGAAGAAGTTTGAGGCCTTAAACCTGAAGCCACCGAGACTTCGAGACGGGTGCTCAAATTTTCAAATAGTCTCATCTGTCGAAAAGAAATAGGTACGATGAACAAATTCGATGTGAATTGTTTATCATTAAGAAGTTTGCGAATTGGAGGAGTGTATCCCTCGGTTCGCAAATTTTTTATAAGAAGTAATTAGAAAGAATTATAGTTTTTTAAGATTGTTGAAAAACTATCTAACCATTAAATAAAAAATACCGATATGTTTCCAAAAGATGAATTTAAAAAGTATGCGACGAAGCATCAAGGTATTAGTTCTTTGAATTTAGAAAGATTCGAAAGAGCTAATGCCCAAGGATTAAGAAATAGTTTGACGCCCTACGTCATTGAGGAAAGACAGTTGAACGCTACTCAGTTGGATGTTTTTTCCCGATTGATGATGGATAGGATTTTGTTTCTCGGAACGGATGTGAACTTTCAGGTAGCTAACATTTTACAAGCGCAGCTATTATTTTTAGAGTCCGTAGATCCCAAGCGAGATATTCAGATGTTTATCAATTCACCGGGAGGAAGTGTGATTGATGGTATGGGGATTTATGATACCATGCAGTACGTCAGTCCCGACGTAGGAACTATCTGTACAGGTATGGCGGCCTCTATGGGCGCAGTGTTGCTGTGTGCTGGTGCTAAGAAAAAACGCTCGGCACTTCCTCACTCGCGAGTGATGATTCACCAATTGTCGGGAGGAATGCGTGGGACATTTAGCGATATGGAAATCAGTTATAATTTCTCCAAGCAATTGAGAGAAGAACTCTACACTATACTAGCCAATCATACTGGAAAAGATTTTGAGACGATTGAAAAAGATTCAGATCGAGACAATTGGATGACCGCCAAGGACGCCAAGAAGTATGGCTTGATTGACGAAGTACTTGAAAGAAACGCTGGTAAAGACGACGCCTAGTGGTGTTCTTCACCTGACCAAAGACTAAAAAAGGGCGATGAGTGTTAAACAAATTCATCGCTCTTTTTTTATAGAGAAAATGTATTTGGGCAACCAAAGTTTTACTAAATTTGCAAGCTGTAATTTTTAACAACATTGTGCCTACCAAATTTGCTATAATTATTTTCATTTCGAATAAGTAAAACCTTGATAGTCAGTTGTTTATAATAAATGTTTCAAATATCTTAATTTAGAATTAAGTCTAATACTCAACTAAAATATGCGTAAGACAAAGAATAGTTACAGGTGTTCATTTTGTGGAAGAGACAAATCGGAGGCTTTAATCTTAATAGCGGGCATAGATGGACATATCTGTGAAGTATGCGTGGAACAAGCCGACGAAATAATTCAAGAAGAGTTGTTTGCCGATAAGCCGAATGAAACGAAAGATGACTTTTATTTACCAGAAACCATTACTCCCAAAGAGATAAAAAACCACTTGGATCAATACATCATCGGACAGGATGATGCTAAAAAATACCTCGCCGTAGCGGTTTATAATCATTACAAAAGGCTGCGTCAGGAATCTATGGACGACGAGGTGGAGATCGAAAAATCCAACGTACTTTTTGTGGGAAGAACGGGGACTGGAAAAACACTATTAGCAAAAACCATCGCTCGATTCTTGAATGTACCATTTGCCATTGTGGACGCTACGGTATTCACAGAGGCAGGCTACGTAGGAGAGGATGTAGAAAGTATTTTAAGCCGCTTGCTGCAAGTGTGTGATTATAACGTGTCCGCTACCGAAAAGGGAATTGTTTACATTGATGAGATTGACAAAATATCCAGAAAATCCGATAATCCCTCCATCACGAGAGATGTATCGGGGGAGGGGGTTCAGCAGGCTATGTTAAAAATGCTAGAGGGCACCACGGTCAATGTACCGCCCCAAGGTGGTCGAAAGCATCCCGAGCAAAAGTTGGTAAAAATCAATACAGATAATATTCTTTTTATATGTGGTGGTGCATTTGATGGAATAGAAAAGAAAATTGCGAATCGGGTGAATCGTCAGGTCATTGGATTTAGCAACGCCAAGAGCGAAAAAGTTGATCGGGATAATTTATTGCAATACGTCACGCATCAG
>JBCCJE010000418.1:0-5443 GCA_039027925.1 Bacteroidota bacterium | reverse complement strand
AGCAAGGGAGACTCGGAAATGTTCTCCATAAAATGGATAATCAGTAAAATAGACCAAAGACCGATTTGCCCCAGAATGCTGTATTTTATAAATTTTGCTTGTTGCATGCTTCAAGGATACAAATAAACTTTCCTTTTGACAACTCTTTCCCGCAGATGTTTCGCCTTACCTTTTTAGTGATTGGTTTTATCCTACGAGCGGTCATAATTTCAACCCATTTTCCACTCGTAGGGAAAAGCCTCCCGCTCATTTGATCTTACTATTCAATGATAGATCAAACTTTTTTTTGGTAAAAAATAGACCTAAGATTGTATTATTAATAATGAATAAAAAAACTATTGACGATGAAGGAAAGATTATTTCTGATAAGAAAATTAATGCTAATGTATTGTTTTATTTTTTGTAGTAATATACTTACGGGGCAAGAAAAGTCGAATAATTTCCCAATCAGCATCGGATATTTTAGCAATTATGGTTTTCAGCCAGGGGTGAAAGTGGGGACTCCATTTCGGATAAAAAATTGGGAGACCGAACGATTTGCTAAAAGCTATTTCATCAGTCCACAGGTAGGATTTTATTCATGGATTGGAAATGACTTTAATGTTTTAGTGAATGCAGAGATTGGGCATCAACGATTTAAAAATCAGAAAAATACTTTTTCCGCATTTTCTATTGGACTAGGTTATTTAGCCGAATCTGAGATTATTTCCTTTGATGTCAATTTGAGTGATGGAAATAAAGAGAAAAACCGAGAATTAAGAAACCATTTTTTAACCACTATCAATTATGAATTTGGGAAAAAGATCAACTCCAATTGGTCTTGGTACGGAAAACCTTCATGGGGTTGGAAATTATCTGACCTCAGCTCCATGGTTGTTTTGATCGAGTTGGGTTTAAAGTTCAACTTAAAGTAGCAGCCTCTGTATTTGAGAGAACGAAAAAGAGTTATTAAAATAAGTTTTCCACAACTCCAATTAATTCAAAAGTCATAAAAATAAAATCAATATGAACCGAAAAGATTTTTTGAAAAACTTCGCCACCTTAGCCGTAGCTACTCCATTTATGTCCACCCTTTTAGCATCGTGTAGCAAAAAAGGAATTGACTTTTATCCAGAGATGGATGTCAACTTCAATGGAAAAATTATCATCATCGGGGCAGGGGCAGCAGGACTAATAGCAGGGCATATTTTAAATAAATACGGAATTGATTTTCAAATCATTGAGGCTTCCTCGGTATTTGGAGGGCGTGTAAAAAAGATAGATGGATTTGCGGATTTTCCCATTGACTTGGGGGCAGAGTGGATTCATACCGATCCTTCTATTTTAGCCAAACTGTTGAACGACCCGACGGTGGATGCTAACATAGAAACTATCGTGTATAATCCGGCAACTGTTTCTGTTTGGAAAAACGGAAAACTAAGAAAGAGAAACTTTGCGAGCAATTTTTATAGTGAATACAAATTTAAGCGCACGACGTGGTATGATTTCTTCGATCAATTTATAGTCCCAAATATAAGTGATAAAATAATTTATAACAGTCCAATTACAAAAATTGATTATTCGGGTGACAAAGTAGTCATGATGGATAACAATAATAACACGTACGAAGCGGATAAAGTAATTTCTACGACTTCGCTCACCATTTTGAAAGATAACTTGATTGATTTTCAACCTAGCTTACCCGCTGATAAAGTGAATGCTTTGGATCAGGTTGATTTCCCCGATGGCATAAAAGTCTTTATTGAATTTTCTGAGCGATTTTATCCAGACATGACCAACATTGGAGGATTATTGACAGCAGGAGACACCATCTACTACGACGCTGCCTTCAAGAAGGATTCTGATAAAAACATCTTGGGGCTTTTCTCGGTATCGGATACTACGTCCGACTATACCGATTTGAGTTCAGACGAAGAGATTATCAACAAAGTTCTAGGTGAACTAGACGAGATATTTAATGGGAAAGCATCCGAGACTTACATTAAGCACGTGATTCAAAATTGGTCAAAAGAGCCCTATATCCGGGGTTCTTACTCCCACTACGATGACTACGATGCCGTGGACATTTTACAGCAACCGTTGGATGGTAAGGTATATTTTGCGGGCGAGGCTTTCGGTGGAGATGCTCAGTCTACGGTACACGGAGCGGGAGAGACGGCTTATCGGGTGTTGGAGGAAATTTTAAGAGGATAAATAGAATTGTCTTAACTTTACTCTATGGCAATAGAAAAAGAAAAATTTCAAGACATCATTGACTACTACGATCACACCCGATTTGACTATCGAGTAGCGTGGGATAACTCTCCGACTCCCGCAGTTCATTTTGGATTTTACGACGAAACGGTAAGCAAACATACGGACGCTTTGATGAATACCAACAAGGTGTTAGCGGATTGGGCAAAAATCAAAGAAGGAGATAAAGTACTAGATGCGGGTTGTGGTAAAGGAGGTTCCAGTTTTTGGTTGGCGATTAATCGAAAAGCGAAGGCAGTTGGTATCACCCCCGTGCAAAGTCAAATTGATGATTGTAATTTGCAAAGGAAAGAATTAGGACTAGAAAATCAAACCTCCTTTGTTTTGGCGGATTATTGTAACACACCATTTACGGATGAGTGTTTTGATGTGGTTTGGGCATTGGAGAGCCTTTGTCACGCAAAAGATAAATCGCTATTTTACGAAGAAGCCTATCGGATTTTAAAGCCCGGTGGACGGCTGATTGTGGCGGAATACTACCGAACGAAAAGACCACATAATCCTGATGAAGAAAAACTACTCGCCTCTTGGCTCAATCGTTGGGCAATCGAAGATATTGATACAGAAGAAGAACATTTACAAAATGCGACCAAAGCAGGTTTTCAGCATATTCAAATTACTGATGTAACAAAACATACACAAGTCTCTCTCCGCAATCTTCATAACAATTCTAAGAATTGGCTGTGGTTCAGTAAGCTACTTCAATTGATTAGAGTCCGCTCCCGTATCCAACACGCAAATCAGTATGCCTCTATCCAACAGTATAAAGCCTTGCAACAAAAGCTCTGGTTTTACGCATTTTTGTTTGCGGAGAAAAAGTAGTCAATCAACTTTGTTTTTGATGCTTCAGCTTCCAAGAATTGGTGCAACTGGTTGAACCCAAAGGTGCAAAGACGCAGCGTGTCTCTCAGTAGTTTTTGAAAAATCAGCGGTTGCTTATTCTTACATGAGAAAAGTGTCGTCCCTCTAAAAAATTGCTGCTGAAAAATACTTATGTCCTATCGTTTTAACTCATCTCTAGCAATAGCAAAGCATTTAGCAAGACCCACTCACGTTAGTTCGATAATTTTCAATTCTCAATTTTTCATTTTCAATTAACATCACTTTGCTCTCGATTCAATATAAGCCCGTAAATCCTCCATCATCTGATCGCTCATTTTCTCCTGAGTGTATTGCGGCATATAGGCTTTTTTACCATTCATCGGCGGCGTGCCGTAGCGGGATACCTGATAGATCGAATAGCGCGAATACTCAGCAATGTGTTTATTCAGATGCTTTAAGCTAAATTTAGAATCATCCAGATTGTAGTAGGAGTATCGCTTATTTTTATGACAATACTGACAACTGAGTTCGTAGATCAATTTCCCATTTTTGGGATCACCTTTTAGTCCGTAACCTTTTTCCCGATCTTTAGGAGGAGCAATGAAAGTAGCGGGAGAACCACTTTGGTAGTAAGATTTGATGAGTTCGATGGCGGCGGTTTTATCGCCGTTTCCATTGATGGCGGCATTGATAGTTTTGTAATCTGCATCCGTCAGATTGAGGTCTAGCATTTTTAACTCCATCGTCCACAGCCAAGCGAGGACGGACTCTACTTCCCAATTTTTTAGTTTGCGCCCCTGCGCACATTCTATTGCACAAAGTTGAATAGCCTCCCGCAGATTGTGGCGAGCGGGCTTAACTAGGTCGCCGTACTTTTTGTCATAATCCCCATTGTAGTAGGAGGTACGATTGACGATCCCGTAGAGCGAAGTACCTTGGAGGAAGGGAAGTCCTTTTTCTTGGGCGTATTCCAATTTTGCTTGCGGATCAGATACCCGCAGATCGGGCTTATCCTTCACGGTGTTGTGGCAAGAGGTGCAGACGAAATGCCGACTTTGTTTTTTGGTTTTCCCTCCTCCAGGTTTGCTAGCTATACCGTAGAGGGCCAAGTCTTCCCCTACTTCGGCGGATGCTCCCTTTATCAATTTTGCTTGGTGCTGAATGGGTGAATCGCCCAATTTTTTTAAAACCTCAGCGACCGCTTCCGTTTTTTCCACTTCGACAAAAGATTTTTCTTTAGGCAAAAAGCTCGTCAGGATGATCGTTACCGCAATGATGAGGGAAAGGAAAAATAACTTTTTCATGAATTGATTCTAGATTTTTTAACTGCTTACAAAAAACATCATTTTGGTTGGAAGGTTTTACAAATTAAAAAGTCGAGAAATCGTAAAGCCAAGCCGAAATTCATTATCCCCCCAGTTGCTAGTAGTGTAAGGGATATAGTCATTCTCAATGATTCCCGAGGTGTTAGTAAAGTTGATTTGAAAAACGTGACCTCCTGTCTCAATTTCTAAACCGATACCGAGCGGAGCAAAATATCTCCGAGACCCGTCACTCTCTGTGGGCCGATCAGCAAAGGGCATAGTGAAGTCTGCGATGATACCGAAGACCTTATTGATCTGAATCCTAGTAGCAGCTCCCAACGAGAAGATTCCGTTGACATCATTAAAATTCACTCGATTGCGATGCGTGTAGCCGGGCATGATTTGTAGGGAAAAACGATCCGAAAATTTTCTAGCAATGAGTGCCTGAGCCGTGTAAGATATTCGATGCGCAAACTTACCAAAATTAGCGAGCGACCCGTCCGAATCAACACTCTTCATAGTGGAGATAGAGCCTACTCCCATCAGCGTCAAGGAAACTGGCGATCCTCCTTCGGTCTTTTGTCGGATGATTCGATATTTGACCGATGGATTGACCAATGCTCGCAACTCGCCAGAGCCTTTAGTTCGGCTGATACCAAGCGTCAAATCATCCGAAATTCCCAACTCAAACCCAAACAGTACGTCAGTTGCATTTTCTAAGCCCCAGAGGGTATTCCACCCACCGTTGGTCTCGCCAAACCGATGACCAATTCGGAAGTCCAACTTTCTCTCGGGAACGGTCTCTACCGTATGAGAATTGATGACCCTCGTATCTTTAAAAGTCTGATAAACATTTTCTTGACCGTAGCTATTCAAAGATGAGAGGAGCAAGGACACGAGAAAAATGAGGTGTAAGTGTTTTTTCATTATAATGTCTTATGGATTTAGGATTTTTGCACGTTTGGTTATTTTCCATTTCATAACTTCGCATCTTAGGAATGGAAAATCCAACGAACTAATTTAAATTTTTTTTCGAGAAAAATAAGCAAATCTACTTTTCAATT
>JBCCJE010000417.1:0-5458 GCA_039027925.1 Bacteroidota bacterium | reverse complement strand
CCAGAAATCCTAAACTACTTCGAAGATCCTGCTATCCTAAAATTGACCCACGCAGGCGAAAATGATTATCGGATATTTTATAATCAGTTTGGCATCATTCCCCAAAATGTATTTGATACCCAACTGGCGGCGGGTTTTATAGGTTACAAATATCCCACCTCCTTCCAAAAATTAGTAGAAAAAGAACTGGGCGTATTCGTACCCAAGGGATACACCGTATCCGACTGGAAGTCTCGCCCCTTCAATGGAAAACAAATCAAATACGCCCTCAACGACGTCATCTACCTACACGGATTGTGGCAGTCCATCACTTCCAAGCTCAGGGAAATGAATAGAGAATCTTGGGCAAAAGAAGAATGTGAAAAAATAGCTAAAGAAGCCTACTACCAAATCAATCCCTACAAGGACGCCTTCAATAACAATGCTATTGCTAACCTCAATGTACAAGAACAAATCTTTATGATTCGGCTGTACGAATGGCGGAGGAGTGAAGCCGAAAGGAAGAATTACTCCAAGGAAATGATCATGTCCAATAAGATGATTACGCCCATTGTCAAAAATATACGCTCTGGTAAAAATGCGCTCCTTAAAGACCGCAGACTACCCACCAACATGATTACCAAAAACTGGGATACCTTCAATGAACTCTTTAACCGCAAAATCACCGACGACGAGCGAGCTATCCTACGACAAATTCCAGATCAAAAAGAATCCCCTGATCCCAAGCAGAATACTATGCTGGAGATGCTGTATTCCATTTTACAGTATTTGTGTCAAAAAAATCTAGTGGCGCCGAGTTTAGTACTGAGTCGTACTTCCTTCAAATTAATGAAATCCGATCCCGAATATTTTGATGAGTCCATCACGAAAGGCTGGCGCGCCTCGCTCATCGGAAAAGACCTACTCCATTGGCTTCGGGTACGGAAAGATTTAATTATCGAAATGAAGGATGGACAGTGCGTGATTAGGATGGAGGAGTGAAGTGTAATGAATAAGTAATAAGACAAAATTATATTAATATTGATAATCGGAAAACTGCATAAAAAGTGTTTTTCCGATATTTGCACAAATTCTATTGACAGCATAAAAAAGAGAATCAGCGCTTTGGTAATCGGAAGGCTTAAGTCATCCTTCTTTAAATTCTTTCCAAAGTCGCTCAATGATATTAAGATGAGGCGAGTAAGGGGGAAGAAAAAAAATGTATAATCCCCTTTGTTGCCAAATCTCAAAAAGTTATTTGACTTTACGAGCAGTATGTGGTCTTGCATTATCTAATACGATCACGGTCAAATTAGTGATGTTCAAGGATAACACATCTAGTGTTTCGATAATGAAATCGGCATTGATATTTTTGGTTGTATTTCGGTAAATGAAGTCATTATTTCGAGAGACTAAACCAAAACAGTTGATAGATTTGCCTTTGGTTACTTCAATGGCAACTTGTTCATCATCAAATTACCATCCATAGGGCACATAACCTTCTTGAAAAATTTTGGTTTCATCTCCATAGTATAGATCTATGTTGCCTAATTTAGCCTGCTGTTCCAGTAGTCCTAGTGCTTCTTTACGCACTTCACATAAAGCTGGATCAAGCTTTCCCTTTGGCTTTAGTCGTATGCATTTCCATTTACACTTAAGTTTTTTAAAAAGCGATGTAAGGTTTTCAGACTGAACTTCTTTCCTAGTTCTTCCTCTAAGTCTTCCTTTGCATTTTTCAAGCGTTGTTGCTCTTTTTTTACTATCGCTTTTACTTTTTCAGCATCTGCTTGCTCATCTAGAATAGGCTTACGTCCACGGCCAGAACGGGTTTTTAGCCCTCCCATACCTTCTGTTTGATACCGATTGACCCACGTATTGACCGAAACTAGATTCGTTCCAACTATGTCAGCTATTTCTTTTGAACTTCGACCCTCAGATTTTAAAAGTACCATAATCAGGGTCAACTCTTGTTTCTTTAGCCAATTTATCGGTTAAACTTTTAGGTATTTTACTCAATATCTCTACAACTTCCATTATTTTCAATTTTTCTCAGGTAATCTTTCTTGCTTAATGTATTGATAATCAGTTAATTATAAAAATTAAAAAACTTTGTACAACCCTATATATAAATCTCTAATTTACGGGGCTATGAGATCTAGTAAACATACAACTTGCTAATTTTGAATATTGAGAACTACATCAGGAACTTGGGCGTAAGGCTTATCATTCGCAATGCTCACAGTATATTTGTTTGATTTCATGGGTTCTTAGTAGTTGAAATTCTTCATCTAGCCACTTACAAAACCTGTCATTATTTCGTTGTTCCGCCACCTTACCATACCTCACAAATCGCTTTTTACTCACCTCGCTATCATCCGTTTCGGGTGCTAATGTTTGAATATATGTGAATAGCGTTTCTTCCATGTAATGCCCTTTTTCAATGTAAGGCCACAGGAGTTCTAAAGTCCATTCGTGTCTTCCATTTTTATTAAAATAAAGGGCTAACCTCAGCGTTTCTAGTTCCGTCAATCCTTCCTCTAAAAAATAATCTCGAATAAACGCTAAAGATTCTCCTTTCAGATCGTACTGTTTGTTTTTTCTAAAATACCTAAATGCCCCTAAATGAAAATTTACTTGTAATCGCTCAACTGCTTTCTTCGGATCTTGGTAAGTTATTGTGTAAGAATCATCTGTCAACAAATCCAGAATATCGTATTCTAAATCAATCAGATCGCCGATTGCCTCTTGCTTGGCGTAAAGGTATCGGGTAGCGTATCCATAAAAATTAAATTTCATCGGAAGGTAATGTTCATCAAGTGCTTTGACTTGCTTTAATCTTTCGATGTACTCCTTGTTCTCTGGGATTCTTTTTCTAAAAAACAAATCAATTGCAAATTGATTACTCAGTAGGGGGAGGTTTTCTTTTTTTATGGGAATATTGACATCCGTCAAATCATGGATGCTAATTTTTTCTTTTAAAAATTCTTGAATTAACTGATACTGTACCAGTAGTGCTGAGTCGGTTTTACTTTTAGCTACCAACTGTGAGAAGTATGCTATCAAGTATTTCAATTCTTCGTCAGTTTTTACTTGATCGAAATAATTCGTAGCGTAACGTTTAGTTGTAATTGTTTGATTGAAAGTAATTTTGACTTTCGCAGTCCTTTGTTCTTTCAAAAGAGGTTCTAGCTCTTTTGCTTTACTAGCATTCCTCAAGGCATTTTTAATTTGATATTTAGGCTTGGATTTCCATGAACTCCATTTCGTTGTTCCAATTTGAGCATAGAAAAGATTCCAATTCTCCTGACTTGTTTTGGAAATTTGATCTAAATCAATGCTTTCCTTTTGTAGTGCATTTTCAATTTGCTGTGCTCTTTTGTTTTGCAAAAAAATATTTTTATCCGTTGCCCCTTCGACGGAACTAAATGCCTCTACCTCAATACTTTTAATCTCTGATTTATTTTTCTTCAAAAAAGTAATTAATGATGCTGGTAGTTGAGTTAACTGATAGCGATTTTTGTCAAAATGGATTTCAAAGACTTTATTTGAAATTTGAAACTTTGAAGTGGAATCTACTCTCGTCCAACGATTATCATTTTTTAGCGGCGGTAAAGTATCCACGTATTTACGTTGTTTTAATTCTCCAAGTGCCCAGATAGGATTGATACGAAACTGGGCTAAACCTGCCTCTGGAATTTCGATACTGTGCCCATAATCACAGTAGCAGCTATCTTTGATTCCAATCATTGCTAAATCAATTTGAGATGCTATTCCCTTGGGAACGATGCCTAAGAATAGTTTATGTCCCCAATAGTGAAGGCTCTTATTTTTTTGAAATAATTCATCTCTAAAAACAGGGGGTAACATTACTCCGTCGTGAATTGCAGATCCGTGAAATAAATTAGGACTACCACAGGGAAACTGCCGACGTTCGATGATATCTACTGCCAATCCATCGTTCTCTCGGAGTATTGATTTTTCAACTGCTTCATCATTTTCGTAGTATAGAAAGATGGAATCTCCTCTCTGGAATAAACTGTAAGCAAAGCTCGCAGCAGATCGTCCCCATATGCCATCTCTATAATATGTTTTCTCATCATAATCTTTTATACCGCGGGCATCTACGGGATAATCAGCAACTGGGGGAGGAATGTATCGCTCACCTCCAAAGACATGAGTACCGTAAATTACCTTTCCACTTTTACTTCTCTCAAATCGAATTCCTGAATATCTGTAGTCGGGATGAATCATATTCTCGTAGTGGGGCGGTGAATTTTTCCAAGATTGATAAAAAGCTTCCGCCAAATCTTCATACGTAGATTCGGGGCTGACATACGCGACATTTTCTCCAATGAGTCCGTTGGTTCCTCCTTGGTTCATTACTCTTTTGTAGGGGGTTCTATTTTTTACATCTTTTTGATCGTGCGTTAATACATTGTTATCAGATTGATACTTTGAGTGGAAGGAAGCAGCTTTCTGTAATGCTAGTTGATTTTTAAGCAGAACTAGCTTGAGTGTTTTTCTGTGTGCATTTAATTTCTGCAAAATGAGTGCTTCGAGCTTATTTTGATTTATTTTTGATGGATCAAAACTTTGGGAAAAACCAGCTAATGAAAAAAAGAGGATAATGGTTACGATGGATACAGTTTTCATAATTAGAGTATTTTATCTTACTGTTCTTTGAGTCAAACTAATAACAAATTGAAGTTGATAAATCTAAAACCTAAATTTAAAATCTTTTTTATTTTTCTAGGATACTTCTGCGGAAGTTCTCTCTCCCTCGCGAGTCAAAATATTGAGAGTAGGAAAGATGTAAATGTATCACTAACTAACATCAATCCACACACTATCCTACTAGACATCGGAGGTACCGGAGGCTACGGCTCACTTAATTACGAATATTCGTTTTTTGAAAAAAAGAGCATGGTGTTTTCAGCGAGAGTTGGGTTTTCATTTTTTAGATTTAGAGATTTTGAAAGAAAATGGAATCCCGATCTGCTGTTTCCCTTCAACGTTCAGTTAAGAAAAAAATGGAAAAACCATAGTATCTTATTTGGAGTAGGGCAAACGATTTCGAGTATCGTCAAAGCCTCTGCTGATTTTTCGGGAAAAATCAGGCAAAACAGATGGAACGGGAATGTCTTGTTAGGGTATCGTTTTCAAAAGACATCAAAACCATTTTTTTTTCAAATCACCTACACGCCACTACTGGAAAGATATGAGAGATTTTGGCATTGGGGAGGAATAGGTGTTGGGTATAATTTTATAAAAAGAAGATGAGATTATTTCTTATAACAATACTTTTACTTTTGTCTAGCTGTACTAGAAATAATATTGATTTATCTCAAATCGAAAATTTGAATAACAATCAAATCACGGCACTAGGGCACGCAGGAATGGGCATTGCCTCACAGTTTCCCATCAATACTTTTGAATCCATTAAGAGTGCCCTCAGCTTAGGCGCGGATGGTGTGGAAAT
>JBCCJE010000416.1:0-5459 GCA_039027925.1 Bacteroidota bacterium | reverse complement strand
CGATTGGCACGCCGCTACCTATCTGATTACCACGAGGCGGAAGATGTAGTTATTATTGTTTTTAATAAAGCGTTAAAAAATATCACGCACTTTGAGTACCGAGGGGAAGGGAGTCTAAGAAGATGGTTGAATACCATTGCGATCAACGAATGTATCAAGACCATCAAAAAGATTCGCCCCATCAACTATCAAGAAGAGATCATGGACACTTCCTCGAAGACACTCGTATCTCCAAATATTGATATTGAGATGGTCTATTTGATTTTAGAAAAAATGCCGAGAGGATACCGAACTGTTTTTAACCTTTACGCAATAGATGGCTATTCTCATAGTGAAATTGCGGAAGCATTGAGTATCAGCAGAAATACTTCCAAATCTCAATTACTCAAGGCGAGGAGATTTATTATCAACGAACTAAATAAAAGAAAAGCTTATGGAACATAATGAGCTAGATGATATATTTAAAAATATTATCAAGAACGACGATGCTGAATTGAGCAAGGAGGAATTGCAATCCAAGGCACGTATTTGGGATGCGATAGATCGTCCAAGAAAAGAAATCAAGTTTTCCCTGTGGGGAGTTGCTGCGGCTATTTTGTTAATGACCTTGATCGGGAGTAGTTACTTTTTTTCCCAAAAAATCAATGAACAGAAGCAAAAGTACGTTGAGTTGGAGCAAAGGCTTGGCAATGGCAATTTGAGTGACAATGACAATTTGAGTGACAATGACAATTTGAGTGACAATGACAATTTGAGTGACAATGACAATTTGAGTGACAATGACAATTTGAGTGACAATGACAATTTGAGTGACAATGACAATAACAATCTCGATGATAAATTTTGGGATACAATGCCGAGGGAAAAGGAAATAGTTTATGTGTACGATACGATTTGGATAGAGAGAAAGATTGTGATTGATTCGCCGAGGGAGGTTGTGAGAGATACAGTTTACATCGACGTACCACAGAAAAATCCAGAAGCGATGGCAGCATCAAAAACGGAGCAGCTCGAAAAAAATAAGATACAACCAACCACTAAAAAACCATCTAAGGTTGAATTTGTATTTGACCAAAGCGCGCGCATCAAGCCGCCCCCTAAAACTAAGGTCATCCAAATCAACGAAAATGGAATTGCAAAAAAATCAGATACAACTAACTCAGGAGTGACTACGATTCCTATTAAAAATTAATCTTTAAAATCAAATTATGATGAAAGCATTATTTTCTACAGCCTTGCTGTGGGCTGGTTTATTCATGCCTCTACTGAATGCCCAAACGGCACGTAATACTGATACCTTAAAAATCTACGATCAGGATAGACTGATGATGAGCGTGGCTAGCCCCAAAATCCAAGAACTAAAAAAAGGGATGCGTATGGTAAATCTGCTAGAAGCATTTAGGAATAACTTTACGAGTATCCAAACTCAAATTCCTGAATACACCATTTCCGAAATCTTTTACGAAAAAAATGCTTCGTTGAGAATAGAGGAAGTAGAAGGAGTGGTGAGGTATCAAGTGAATGATGGTATTACGAGTACAGAATTTAACCAAAACGTAGCCTACCTTCAAGATCAGGATTTGATCATTACCATTTACTTCAATGAACTTAGTGAACTCTCCGATAAAAAGTACGATAAGATGCTTGACCAAGCATTTGCAGAAGTACCCCAACCGCCGAGTAAATTCAAAGAGATCTTCTCTTCTATCAATGTTTACAACTATTCCTTATCGCAAGGAGCGATGATGAATAAAAATTCCGAGGCGTACAAAAAATACGCCCTTGCAGTTCCGTTGACTCTTTCGGGTGGAGTATTTCAAAATCAACTGATCTATGAGTTTGGTGTAGGCCTTGGCATGTACGTTGGATCTAAAAACCGAAGTTTTATCTATTCTTTTTATAACGATACCTACACGTACGATAGCGAATTGGAAAGAGGAAAAACTCAAGCCATCTGGGGGATTGCTTTTTCAACACCCAATATCGGTATGAGTTTCGGTATTCCTCTCAATGAAAGTGAAGACAATCTGATTTACAAGGACATTATTTTTCGCTACGGAATCAGCTCCAAGGCAGTTAGAAATGTCTCCGTCAATGCCTTTGTTTACTTCGAAGAAAAATTTAGGGAAGCTCATCTGGGGATGAGTATAGGCGTCGGGTTTTAGTTTTTCAAACAAAAATAATTACGTGGTATAAATGTTTTTTATATGCCAAAAAACGAATCGCCACGTGTCGTCACCTAGCGATTCGTTTTTTTAAAACCTACTCTCTTAGTTGTTCCAAGATTCTATCCACGTTCACATTTTCTTTGATTAATTCGATAGCGCGCTGGGTTTTCCAAGGCGTTCGAGTATTAATTTTCACTTCGATTCTACTGATCTTCACCACCGAGCCAAAGGTATCTAAGTCGGTAGTGATGACAGGGATTTGATGCTCCTTCACGTAGTTTTCGGAATCATTTGAAATATTGGGATTCGTCTGATGGATGCCATCGCCCGTGATGATGATGCCCGATACGGGGGATTTTTCAAAATTTCTGAGTTTAGTAATGAGCTTTACTTTTTCGATGACTTCATCGAATCGTTTTACACTCACGACCAAAAGGATATTTTTGTCATTGGTAAATTCACGAATACCTACCAGCGAACCCGCAATGATATCCTCCACACGATTGTCCATCCATTCCTCATTATATACGATTTTTCCGTTGATGGCATTTTTTACCGTGCCCATCAAGGGAAAAGACATGCGCTTATCGAATGGTAATACCCCCAACAGATCCAAATCCATGGATGCCAATTTTTTTCCCACGTAATGCTTTACTTCTTCTAATTTTTCGGGAATTACTTTATTCACAATCACGCCTACTATTGGAATGTCGTAATTTCTGAATTGGGCGATACTCATGGTGAGTTTGTCAATGGTTTTTCCGATTCCTCCTTCCACGATCATTAGCACTTTAGCCCCCAATAATTTTGCTACGTCGGCATTACTCACATCCGTCACCGCTCCAACGCCGGGATGCCCCGTACCTTCGTACACTACTATTTCGTACATTTTGTTGAGATGGTAAGAAGCGTCCAGTATATCTTCACGAAACGTAAACTGCGCAGGATCATCAAGATAGCTTTTGGTGACGCCTCTGGCGATGACCACGGGGCTATGTAAGCCGCCGATGATCTGAAATCCCAAAATCTGCGAGAACAGCGTCACATCTTTATCAATCATTTGCCCTTCTACGAACAAGTGTTTCTGGCCCACGGGCTTGCAGTAGCCCACATTGAGTTGATACCCCATAAGGGTAGATACTAATCCTAAGGTGGAGGTGGTTTTACCCACGTGCTGCCCAGTAGCAGCTACGTAAAGTGGTTTCATGCCTATTGAGTTTTTTTTCGAACCGCAGCGAACAGAAAGCTAATCTTTGAGTTGACTAATTGCCACGGTTTGTGGTTTGTCTAAGGTGATTCATTAGATAGCCATGAAATTAAAAATATTAATTTAAAATGTTTGGGAAAATCTAATTCTCAGAAAAAAAATCAATTCCCATATTTTTCTTACGTTCCATTTATTTGCTGTAACTTTGTTTAACCAATCCATAGTTTAACCAAAAACTTAAACTTAGGCTATCGGGCGAAACCATCTTCTTAGCTGTACTAATCTACTGATTTTCAAAGGCTTACGAAATGTCTTCCTCGTTGACTACCATACTTAAAATAAGTAATTACTTTCATTTAGAATTACTAAAAAATCAAACTTATTTAACCCGATTTATCATGAAATTTTCAAATCAAAAACACAACCTCCAGCCTGCCGCATTGGTGGAAAAAACTATCGTCAATGGGCAAGGCAAACTGAGTAGTGCGGGAGCACTCGTAGTCAAAACTGGTAAATTTACTGGTCGCTCACCCAAAGACAGATATATTGTCGAGGATGCCATAACAGAACATACCGTTGACTGGGGAGACATCAACATCCCCATAGCGAAATCTTCTTTTGATGCACTTTTTGAAAAAATAAAAAAGTACGCAGCGTCCAGAGATGAAATATACGTCAGAGATGCCCACGCCTGCGCAAATCCTAACTACCGTTTAAATGTGAGAGTTTACAATGAATACCCTTGGCAA
The DNA here is from genome assembly GCA_039027925.1 of Bacteroidota bacterium. Classification (GTDB taxonomy): domain Bacteria; phylum Bacteroidota; class Bacteroidia; order Chitinophagales; family Saprospiraceae; genus CAJQQY01. The sequence goes on along the minus strand of JBCCJE010000416.1, from coordinate 1,335 downwards.
AACCTATTTGTTTACAATATGTTTTTGCGACCTACAGAAAAAGAACGCTCTACATTTGAACCAGACTGGGAGGTATTTTCTTTTCCAGGAGTACTAGCGGATCCTGCCATTCACAAAACCCGTCAGGAGAATTTTGCGATCATCAATTTTACTGAAAAGAAAATTATCATTGGAGGTACAGCCTACACGGGAGAAATCAAAAAAGGTATCTTTTCTGCTTTGAATTATCTCTTACCTACCGAAAATAAAGTATTACCTATGCACTGCTCCGCAAATACGGGAGCTAGTGGAGACACAGCGCTGTTTTTTGGATTGTCAGGTACTGGAAAAACGACCCTATCCAATGATCCCGAACGGCGATTGATTGGAGATGATGAGCACGGCTGGTCTAAGGAAAGTATCTTCAACTTCGAAGGCGGATGCTACGCCAAAACTATTGACCTGTCGCCGACTAAAGAACCTCAGATTTACAAAGCTATTAAGTTTGGTGCTATGCTGGAGAATATAGGATTTGAGGAAGATGGGTGCACGGTTAACTACGCCGACACTTCCATTACCCAAAATACCCGAGTGAGCTATCCTATCTTCCACATTGATAATATTATGTTCAAATCGAGAGGAGACCTCCCCGAAAATATTTTCTTTTTGACTTGCGATGCTTTTGGAGTATTACCTCCCATCAGTAAGCTAACACCCCAACAAGCAATGTACCACTTCATCAGCGGATACACCGCAAAGATAGCGGGTACCGAAGAAGGAATCGTAGAACCCGAAGCTACTTTCTCTGCCTGCTTTGGAGCACCATTTTTACCGCTGCATCCCACCCAGTACGCCGAAATGTTGGGGGATAAAATCAGAAAAGGAAGTAGGAGCGGTGACGGAACTATAAATGTGTGGCTAGTCAACACAGGTTGGACAGGTGGTGCCTACGGAATGGGTAATAGAATTGAGCTATCCTACACAAGAGCAATGATCAAAGCTGCTTTAACTGGAAAACTTAATAAGGTGGAATACCATACGCATCCCATCTTTGGATTAGCTATTCCAAAGACTTGCCCCGACGTACCCAATGCAGTCTTGAATCCAAGAGATACTTGGAGAAACGAAGAAGAATATGATAAGACCGCTAAAAATCTAGCGAACCTATTTAAAAACAATTTTGAGAAATATGCAGACAAGGCTGCTGCCGAAATTGTTGATGCTGGTCCCGTTATGGTAGCAGAATAAATATATTCTTTATTGAAAAAAAGGAACTGCTCAGAAAAATTGAGGAACAAGAAGATTTAGTTTTTCTTTCCTTTAGAAGGAAAAAGCTAATGATAAAATTTGAAATTT
>JBCCJE010000415.1:0-5461 GCA_039027925.1 Bacteroidota bacterium | reverse complement strand
TACCTTTTTAGCTGACGACTTTAATATCTTTCTGAAAGGACTTACCTTTTTTGAAGATTAAAGTTTTTAGACATTCTCTTATGGAAAGCTATCCAAGTTGCTAAAAAGGTAAAAGTACGACAATGGCAGTTGAATGAATTAATGACAGGTTTGGAAAAAATAGAGAGAGCGGTTAAAAAGTAGCCACAAATCAAAACTAATTTGCCTAAAAAACAAATCCTATTAAATATCCCTTTGGGAGAAGAATAAAGAATTTATAAAATTAGTATTGATAAGTGGCCAGAATAGATTACGTCAGTAAATTGTTATAAAATCCTTGATAAAATTAGGGTGTTGCTTTTTAATCTATAATTACAAATCTTTTGGTGATGACTTGATTGTCAAATTGTGCTTTCAGATAATACGAGCCAGAGTCTAAAAATTCCACGAGTAGTAAAGTGCCATTAGGATACACTTCTCGAATCAATTGACCAGATTTATCAAAAATCTGTAAAGGTTCAGTCAGCATTCCATTAGTTCTGAGGTTAAGCATTTCGCTAGTGGGATTTGGAAAAACCTCAAAATAAATACTTTCCAAATCACTACACGTGGGAACTACGATAACCTGAGATAAAGCATTAATTCCATCCAAATCAAACTGTTTGAGTCGGTAGTAGGTACTCGTGTTATCGTAGCGTTGAAAATCTGTATCCGTAAAGTCATACTCATTTACCGTAGTGGAGTTGCCCACTCCATCTACCGTACCTATTGGAACAAAGGTAATTCCATCCTTACTTTTTTCTATTTGAAAATAGTTGTTGTTAAGTTTGGAAGCGGTTTTCCAAGTGAGTAGAATGGCGTTCTCTTGGCAAACTCCGTTAAAGCTGACTAGCTCAACGGGCAATACACTTTGGTTGGCTGCAAGTGTCCAGATCTTATGAAAACCACTACCGGGGATAGCAACATTGGTTACTAAATTATTGCTGGGATCACTCACTCCAAAGAACTGTGCTTCCCAGCTTGATAGGGTAGCGTTCCAACGCTGTGCCTGCAAGTTAGCTTCCGTAATTATATTGTTACCTCCATTTTCATTGTTCGCCTCGTCGTAACCAAAAGTCATTTTCACATCGGGTGCGGTAGTATAGCTAGAAGGTTCGATGATCCAAAAACGGTCAACTGCCGAAAGAGAACCATCTTGCCCTTGCGCATTTGTCATGTTTGTTACTCCTGTGGGGAAAGGAGCATTTTGATCGGTTGAGGTTTCGTAGGTAGAAAAAGTGAAACTTCCTGATCCACTACCTTGACTCGTAATTTCCATACTAAATGGAATCTTAGTACTATTTCCTCCTTGAGCAGATGGTGTCGTCGTAAAAGGTAAAGTATAAGTACCCAAGTTCTCACCGATCTCCCAATGGATTTTATTCTGTTCTCCTTCGCTAATGATATTTCCACCACTTCCCATAGTAACGACGGCATTGGCATTTCCATTTTGAATGACAAGATCACCACCATTTTCGATCATAAGATAAGCATCATTGTTGATGACCAATCGAGCCTGTGAGCATAAGTAAGAACTGTAAAAGCATAGGAGGACTGTCCAATAAATATTTCTAATCATCCTATTATTTTTTTGCTTGCATTTCAAATAAAGATTCTAACTTTTCTACTCGGTCTAGTAGTGCTTCGTATTTATCTGCTGAAACCGTTCCTGTAGTTTGATTAGCTTGGAGTTCCATTTCTTCTACTTTCTTTTCTAAGTTGTCCACTCGGTCGATGTGTTTTTGCATTAATACTGCCATTTCTCCAGTACTTAGTCCAACTGCTACGTTGACATAATCTACAATGTCATTTTCTGAATCAGCCCAAGCCTTTCCGACGATATTTGGAATATCTTTGATCGTGATCTTTTCAGGAGAAATAGCTTTCCCCCAACCATTATTATCACCACTTGGAATAATGTGTAGTCTCCTGCCTTTGCTCCTCCTTGAACAAGTGTTAATACCTGTCCCATAAATCCAACCTTTTCATAGTTTTGCTCCTTTCCTTCCTCAGGAGTATTTCCTAATACAACTGGTCGAGAGGATACGACCATGATTTGATCTACATTTTGAGTCTCTTTAGTGATTTTTCCATTTCTAATTCCTACTACTTCTCCTAGAGCAAATTGAGATAAGGTATCTTCTTTAAGCAACCACTCTGCGTAGTCTGCTCCTTTTGAACCATATGTAACTCCACCATCATTGCAGAGCGATTTTGCTTTGATGATAAGAGCTGCAGTAGCAAATTCTATCGGATTACTTACTGATAAGAAATCTTCGTAACCATTATCGGTAGCCCAACATACAGTGTTGTAGATTTGCTGAGCAGTCCAGGGTAAATTTCCATTAGCGATATCGTTATAATAAAATGGAACCTGATATGGTAAATTAACATCAAGGGGAGGAAATTCTGGTAGAGGAATACTAGGAAGATTTACTGTACCAATTCCTAGAGGTAAGTTAATACTTCCAGCACTTAAGTTACTTAAGCCTTTAGACATAGCACCTTTACTAATGCTAAGTGGTTCCATCACGCAATCTGTTCCTCCTCCAAATGGAGTAGGTAGCCATCTATTTATTAACCAACTCTGCCATTGATTAAAATCACTAGTATTATTAATGTCGTTGGGAATAGGCCACATACATGATCTGAATACTGTTTCACCAGCTCCACCACCTTGGAAAACAGGTGCACTAGGTAAGGTGCCATTATCTTGAAAACCTTCTATCCTTCCTGTAATTCTATTAGCTCCATCTCTAAAAGTCATAAAGTTATTATTAGCATCTGTATCTGTCTTATGAAGTCTGACCTCTATTCCATGAGCAGATCCATTATTAATATTTTCAAAAAGGGCTACATGACCAGATGGGACATTTTCTCTTACATGTAGTTTAACACCTGGGGTAGTTATACCAATTCCTACATTTCCCAAATTCCTATATATATTTCCACCAACAGTTGACCAGCTACCAGATCCCCAGCTTACATTTCCTGAGCCATCTGTAAAGAGCAATTGCCCACTTGAACCGTCATGATTTGGTAAAGAATAAGCTTCATTAAGCCTAAGTCGTCCATCATGCATCAAGCGCATACGAACATGTTCGGTATCCTGCCCAAAATCTTCGAATATCCATTTAACTGCTCTTTCTGTAGGACGAGTATCCATTTGCATCCATAACCCCATTGGTAGTACGACTGGGTGTTTTTCCATAATGGTACGATTCGTTTGTAATCCTACATTCATAATTCCTTGACCAAAACTGGTGACAGATCGACTTTCTAGCTCAATACCTCCAGATACCAAATCATTACTGATTTCAATGGCTGTATGTTCTGTTGAACCTCCGTCCACATGTAATTTATTGTTAGGATTAACAGTTCCTATTCCAACTCTTTGTGCTCCTGTTGCCGTTAAGAAAGGGGTATATGTTTCGCTAGAGCCATTCCAATAGGTAGCTACCTCGAAGATTTTACTCCCATTACTAGCATGTCGAGTTGCGACCGTCAAACCGTTTTCAGTAGGATTATCTACTAGGTTATCAACTCGTGCAGCCCAAATTCCTGAAGGGCCGGTAGGATTGGCACCTAAACGTCTCACATGTAATGGAGAAGCAGGATTGGATAATCCAATTCCAACTTGCCCAAAGCCGTCTCTGTATATGTTTCCACCACTAGTTGACCAAATACCAGAAGATGGTGCTCCCCAGCTTAAGTTTCCTGAGCCATCCGTAATGAGTGCTTGACCATTTGAACCATCAAAATTTGGTAAAGCGTAGGTTTCATTAATTCTAAGTCGCCCATCATTCATCAAGCGCATTCTAATATGTTCGGTATCCTGCCCATAATCTTCAAATATCCATTTAACCGCTTTTTCTGCGGGACGATTATCGATTTGCATCCATAATCCCATAGGGGATACGACAGGATGCTTTTCCATAATGGCACGATTCGTTTGTAGTCCTATATTCATTATACCTTGACCGAAACTAGTAGCAGATCGACTTTCTAATTCAATCCCTCCAGAGACAACTTCATTACTAATTTCAATGGCGGTATGTTCTGTGTTTCCAGATTCAATGTCTATAAAATTGGTATAACCACCTGATATTGGTACTGGATCTGTTGGACCAAGAAAAAGCTTACCTGATCTGGTATTTCCTTCGATATCTAAGGTATAATTGGGAGCTGTTAATCCAATTCCAACATTCCCGCCTCTTGGATTGATAGATAGGCTTTGAGTAATCCCTGCGTTATTAGCAAAAGTGGATTGAATCCAACCATATCCTCCAGCTCCATCAACGCCTAGATTGATAGATCGTCCTCCGTATCCATCAGAGATGCCCAATCCAGAGTTAATATTTCCAGATTCAGCAGGAGCTCCTGAATTGATTAGGTGTAAAGGAGCAAAAGGAGTATTACCATTAATTCCGATTTTTCGATTGCCTAAAACAGATAGAATAGGGGTATATTCTTCGTTTGAGCCACTCCAATAAGAGGCTGCTTCAAAAATTTTACTTCCACTATTACCGTATCGAGTCGCGACTGTCAAACCATTTTCAGTAGCAGCGTCTACTAAATTTTCCACTCTTGATGCCCATATTCCTGAAGGACCGGTAGGAGTGGTACCTGGACGCCTCACATGAAACGGAGAGGCAGGGTTGGTTAGGCCAACTCCAACATTTCCAGCCGTACCTTGGAGTACAAGTGGGTTTGTTCCTCCCCAGGTGGCTAATTCAGCATATCCCTCATTTACAGTAGCATTGTATTTCCATTTCAGAAAGGCATTGTGTGTATCGTCTTGTCCTACTGAATAATGATAATCGGTTCCATCCACACTTTTCATACTGACTCCAGGTAGATTGCCTGTTCCATTTACATCTCCTCGAATTCCAAGTAGAGCCCTAGGGTTGGTATATCCAATGCCGATATTGCCGCCCCCTTCTTGAAGTACTAAACTGTTAGATCCTCCAAAGGTCGATAAGGAGGCAAAACCATCACTTGCTATCGCATTGTACTGCCACTTCAGGAAGACGTTATGGGTATCATCTTGTCCTACGGAACAATGATAGTTTTTTCCTAATATACTTTTCATACTGACTCCTGATAGATTACCTGTTCCATTCACATGACCTCCTATAGAAAGCGCCGTTCCAGGCGTTCTCGTACCAATACCAACTCTATTATTGATTCCATCAAGGAACAAAGTACTATCACCAAAATCAATATGATCGGGTATAGCAATATCCAAATCAGAACCAAATTTTGCGAATGCTTCTAGCTCTCGGTAAGATGCTTGATCTAACTTCAATGTACCCGCTACTTTTTTCATGGACTTAATCTGAGCAGAACCTCCTACCCGTGATACTGAGATACCTACATTAATTGCAGGACGTACACCAGCGTTGAATAAGTTCGACTCCAAGAAAATCTGACCATCCGTAAT
>JBCCJE010000414.1:0-5466 GCA_039027925.1 Bacteroidota bacterium | reverse complement strand
TGAATAATCGTTAGCGGCGTTCGGTCTTTTTAAAATAAATAAATCAAAGGCAGCGAAAGCCGCTTTCTCAAAAAATAACCCCGTAGAACCATCCGACATCTGATATTCCAACTCGGTTCGTGACCAATCCAAAACGGGCATAAAATTGTACGTCACGATCCGAATATCACATTTCGCTAAATTGTAAATACATTGTCTGTAATTTTCGATGTACTGTAAATAATTGCCAGATGCTCGCTTGATGTCCTCCTGTATGGGAATACTCTCGACTACTGACCACACTAATCCTGCCGCTTCTATTTCCTCTTTTCGTTGTTGAATATCTGCTACTGTCCACACGGTGCCGTTGGGCAGGTGGTGCAGGGCGGTGACGATACCAGTTGCGCCCGCCTGCCGAATGTCCGCAAGGCTTACGCCGTCTTGAGGGCCGTACCATCGCCAAGTTTGTTGGAGTTTTTTCATTTTATTTTGATTCCGTAAAGGTTTAATTGATAATTAAAAATTATACCCGTGGCTAATAGGTGTCGTCCGTCTGGGACTTTGATATTTTTGTAAATAAATTGTTTTTGCTACCGCTTTGTTGCCCGTCTTGGACTTTGATATTTTTGTAAATGAATTGTTTTGCTATCCATATGTCGTCCGTTTGGGACTTTGATGTTTTTGTAAATGAATTGTTGTTGCTGCCCATATGTCGTCCCGCTGGGACTTTAATTTCTTGTGTGTGGATTGTTATTGCTACCCATGTGTCGTCCCTCTGGGACTTTAGTGTTTTTGTAAATGAATTGTTATTGCTATCCATGTGTCGTCCGTCTGGACTTTAATACTAATAACAAAACACTTACAAGAATAAATAAGTCCCAGAGGGACGAAATATCGGTAGCAGCAATACAAGATACGTACAAGAAAGTAAAGTCCCAGAGGGACGACACCTGCTAACGACAGACAGTCACGGATAGCAATTTAGGGGTAGTCTCCATTCATCATTTTACATTCATAATTATTTAAACCCCACTAAACGCACTAAATCCCCCATCCACCGGCACCACGATACCATTCACAAAAGCAGAATTATCATCACACAGCCAGAGCAACGTACTGATTAATTCCTCCGGTTTTCCAAATCGCTTAGCGGGGGTTTGGCTGATGATGGTAGCACCCCTCGCCGTCAGAGAACCATCTGGTTGGAGAAGCAAACTTCGATTTTGATCAGCAATAAAAAACCCCGGTGCGATAGCATTGACCCGAATCCCTTCCCCGTATTTAGTCGCCATTTCTACTGCCATCCAGCGGGTAAAATTATCTATTGCCGCCTTGGCCGCCGAATAACCAACTACTCGGGTAAGCGGCAACTGCGCCGCCATTGAGGAAATATTGATGATGCAGCCTTTCCCGTGTTCCACCATGGATTGGGCAAATTCGACCGTGGGAATTACCGTACCCAACAAATTTAGATCTGCTACTTTTTGAAATTGGTCAATAGAAATATCAAAGATGGATTGGTCGGGCATGACTGTTGCGCCCGACATATTGCCCCCTGCCCCGTTGATTAAGATATCTACTTTATTCACTTTTTTTAATATCCGTCGAGCGACACTTCGAACAGATGCCCTGTCCAATACATCACAGGTGGTGGAGTGAATGGTCAAGCCCATTTTTTTAAATTCCATGACTCGCTTTCGGGATTTACCAGCATTTCTGCCAAGGATAAATACTGTGGCGCCAGCCTGTGCCAACCCCTTAGCGAAAGCACTTCCTAGTGTTCCGTTTCCTCCCGTGATGACGGCTACTTTTCCTTTCATTAATTTTTTTTATTTGGTGACGGTGAATCGCTTGGTAGCTATTTCTCCATCTTGCATTTGTATTGTTATAAAATAAATGCCCGTAGGCAGGTACGCTATTTCGATGGTTTTATTTCCCAAAATTAAAAGATCATTCGCTAAATGTTGCCCCGTAGCACTAAAAATTTGGGCGATTCCTTTTTGATTTTTTCCCAAAAAAACTTGTAGGTGACGCTGTGTTGGATTGGGGAAAATTCGAATTTCATTTTCCGAAAATTGATTTTCCAAACTGGTCGGACCTACGTAATTAAGGGTATAAACTTGGGTGGTAAATCCATCTTGGGCAGTTACTTCGATGGTAGCTTGCGAATTAGGAACAGATGTAGGATTATTGTTATTTGCGGTAGCTAAATCGGAAGTAGTCGTCCAAGTCAAAGTTGGAATAGTATTGTTAGACAACTCTACGGTGTACGTAAAAACATCGGGCGCAAATCCTGTGAGTGCATTCCCATCCACCTCCAAACTAGCAAGGGTAGCGACACTACTCAAAAATAAATCGGTAGGTAGGGGAGTACCTCCGTCGGGTGCGTACCCCTCAGATTTATCCATCGCCAACCAATCCACGTAAGCACCGTAATCCACACCGCCAGAATTTCCCCATTCGAAATAATGATTACTGCTCGGGGTATCGCTCACACCCGAAGCAAACGGAATGGGATTTTCATCCAAATATACCGAGGTCAATTGTCCGTCGGAAACAATTCGAATCAGGTGCATCTCCGTAACCCAATCGAAGGGTAAATCCACTTCCACGGCAGGCGTTGTTTTTTCCAATTTGATGGTGGATTGATTGATTCTGATTTTTTGTCGCCAGCCATTCCCTCTAATTTCGAAGTAACAAATTCCGTTGACCGCAGCGTCAACCCCTCGCAATCGAGCTACTACCGTGACCACCGAATCGGTAGGTGACCATTCGTTGCGCCATCTAAATTTTTCGCTATTGTTGCTACGAAAACCGTAAAAGGTGTTCGGCGAGCCATTCGGATCATCAACGATTTCGTCAACGGGCGGCATGACGGGGGCCTCGTTCAATTCAAAAAAATTCGTTTCCACTTCAGGACGAGCGTGGGCACGATATACCTGCCAAGGAAAATCTGGATTTGAATCGCCCGTCGTAAAAGTCCAAGTTGGACTACTGGTCATCCCGTTGTCATTTACGGCAACGATTTTCCAAAAATACGTAGTGAAAGGATTGAGGGCGGGTTGGAAAAAATTATCTGTGGTGACCGCTACCAACGAGGGATTATTATTTGTCCCGAAAAAAACTTGAACGCTGTCGGTGTTACTACCTTCCTCCCAACTTAAAACAACGTAGTTACTCACCGCCGTCGCTCCGTCCGTAGGAAAAGGACTGGTGGCAGCATCGGGAAGTACGGTGGTGGCATCCGTAGTGACCACTACGGAATTACTTTGTTGGGAAATATTTCCTGCGGCATCCTTGGCTTGGACGGCGAAGGTGTAGGTCGTGGCGGGTGTCAAATTATTGATAGTTAAAAAAGTATCGGAAGTGATCTGGATGACATTGCCATCTCGAAGAACGTCGTACGCCGTCACGCCAAAAAAATCCGTCGCCGCTTCCCAATTCAAATCCACGCTGTTCACAGAAACGTCGGTGACGGTAAGATTAGTAGGAGCGGTAGGCGCAACTGTATCGGGAATCAAAACTGCCTCTGCGGGGCAAAGTGCGCTGTCCAACTCGGAGATACAAAAATCTGCGAATCGAATAGTTTCATCTTGAAGCGCTGAATTTTTCAACCGATACATGCCCCACTTAGGTCGGTTATAATCTGCCCCTGTTCGCCACAAATCAATGTCAGCATTGGAGTAGGCTAGGAGGGTTAAGCCCGTTGCCATGTCTTTGAGCGAGATTTCCAATGCTCCATTTTCACTATGTGTTTGTTTAAAAAAGGCTTCGACCCATCTGCCCCGAAACAAATCCAAATCAGCTTCGGCTACTACGCCTAGGTCATTTCCAGTATCGCCGCCGTTGTGGCGTACTTCCAGTACATTGGCTCTTAGCGTGATGGTCAACACAGGAAAAGCATCATCGTTTCCTCCTTTCGCTTTGTTTTGAAAAATATGATTAAAGGAAGATGCGCCAACAAAATTTTCGGCGATTCTAAATTTCCAGCGATAGTAGGAAGTAGCATTTTCGGTATGTTGCAATTCCGCAGCGGTGTTTGGTCCCCCTTTGATTTCCATACGTACCCGATCAAAAACTTGACAACGATCATTGTCATCGTCCACGTGACTATGAAAAATGAAAACGTTTCTGTCCAAATCATTATCAAAAGTTTGGGTGACGTGCGCCCCAAAACTCGTGTGCTCACAATCAGGACTTTCGATACCAAATGCAGCACCAGTTATCGCAGCGTACCCACTTCCCGAACTCCCCGTAGCCGTACAAGTCACCTGCGCAAAACTATTTACGTAACAATAAAAACCCGCCAAAAAGAATAATGCTTTTTTCATCGTATCAAATTACTTCACCCACAAGGTTGGTTGCCAAATGGGATAGGTTCGGATAATTTCTTGTGATTTTCGTTCGGGATTTAGGGATTTCCAAGTATTCAAAAAATCCTCATTTTGGTAAGCCAAACCCGCAAACAACAATCCTGCACTTTGGATGGGTAGCTCGTCGAAGTGCTGAACGTCGGGCGGTTTTATCCACGTTGATTTATCTTTTAAAAATGGTACCATGAACTGCCACGCTTTTTCAAAACTTCCATTGTTACTCTCGTAAGTCCAAAGATTATCTTCCTCGGTGGAAGCGATTGCGCACAGCGTAGCGTAACCTTCCAAATTAAAAAGGGAATAATTATAAGGTTTGGTTCTGCTCAGTTCGTCGGGAAAACTTCCGTCCGCCGCCATTTGCTCGGGCAGCAATTTTTTGAATTGTTGTCGAGCGATTTTCATCAGATCCTCCCTCTCCGCCAAGTGAGCAAAAGCTGCCACTTGCGCCGCCCACCAAGTGCTGTGATTGTTGCCGTGGTCTTTTTCATCCAATCCGTAGGGATGTGTATTGAGCCATTCCGCAAAATTATTGAACCAATTTTTGAGCCCCACTAATGGTTCGCCTTGTAAAAATCCTGAATCGGCGAGAACTGCTATCGCTTGGGTAATTTCGATCAAATGGATAGAATCAATAATCCCGATGCCTCTTCCCGTCACCTTGCCTTTGATGGCTTGGGCGTAGAGCATGTTCGGATTCATCAAGGTCTGCTCGTGGAGGAAAAAAGCCTCCAAGTGTTTCATAGCGTGAGTGGCGTACTTTTCATCCTTAGTGATTTTGTAAGCGGCTACGAGTGCTGCCACCCATTGATTCAAATCTCGCATGGCTCTTCGGTGAGCTACAAAATTATCGGGATTGGATTGCCCATCCCTACGAATGTAAGGTCCATTTGGATCTGCTGGGTTTTGCCACCAATAGTCTCCTTCTGAATAAAAATCATGGATACTGCCCGCACTTCTCGGACACTTAAAATTGGTGATGGGCACGGGGGCTTGTTGCAAAAACTTATCGGCTCATCCTCATCATCAAGATCGATCGTTTCCATACCGGATATGTCAGACGTGCTGACCACCGCATCATCATCCTCCGTGCGAGCGGCTTTGGAGCGTCCCCGAC
>JBCCJE010000413.1:0-5485 GCA_039027925.1 Bacteroidota bacterium | reverse complement strand
TGATGCCGTTGTTATCTACGATTACGAAACGGAAACTATAAAAGATTGCAATAATGCTGTCTTGAAACTACTTGGATTTTCTAAAGAGGAATTTCTTCAGTTGAATCGTTTTGATTTGATGCCTAATAACTCTTCACTTTATCCAGGCATTGATATTCACCAATTTATCAGAAAGGATCATCACTCAAAAGTGATAAAGGGTCAAACTATTTTTTCCAGAGCGGAACTAAAAGCAAAGGATGGGCATCCAATTTTTGCGGAGTTGAATATCGTCCCTATTTCGAAGGGGACAAGCAATGCTTTTGTGATCGTTCACGATATTACTCAAAGTTTTGAATCTCAACAAAAAATTAAGGAAAGTGAAAGAAATTACCGGGCGTTGTTTGATAATGCTTTCGATGGAATTCTTGTATATGATTGCAATGAGTACAAGGTACTTAGCTGCAATCTTCAATTGTCTGAATATCTTTCTACCAAGCCAGAGATAATTGTGAAAGAATCATTTATTGGTTTTTCACCTGAATACCAATCCAATGGAATGAAGTCCATTCAGTATTTTGACCAAATAATTAATAAGACCAAAAAACGAGGAAAATATGAAACGGAGTGGGCATTCCTTGAAAAGAATGGAGACACGTTAACTTCTGAACTCATTTCTTTCCTATTGCCTCAGAAGGACGTTTGTCAGGTTATTTTTATTTTCAAAGATATTACAGATCGTAAAGAGCAAGAGGTCATCATCAGGAGTAACGTGGATGAACTGAACAGAAAAAATATCGAACTGAAAAGATATATAGAGTCCAATAAGCAGTTGGATAATTTTGCGGCAATCGCTTCGCATGATCTTCAGGCACCCCTCCGTACGATTCATAGCTACACGCAGATATTACAAAAAAATATAGAAACTGAAGCCACCGACATCCAAAGGGAATGTATGCACTTCATTACCTCGGCTACTAGTAGTATGCGACATCTAATACGTGACCTCCGATCTTTCTCCAAGGTAGATGCTACCAAGCTGCGTATTCGTACTATCAACACTAAGCACATGGTCGAAGAGGTTCTATCAGAACTCAAAGCATCCATAGAGTATAAAAATGCGACGGTAACATTTCCTGAAATCCTTCCAAATATTTTGGGAGATAGAATCAAACTAAAACAACTACTTCAGAATCTTTTTACAAATGCCTTAAAATATACTGCCGAAGATGTTACTCCTACGGTACAACTCCTCGTTGAGGAAAATCAGGAGGAATGGCATTTCAAAATAAAAGATAATGGGATTGGTATTTCAAAGGAAAATCAAGATCGAATTTTTCAACTGTTCACACGATTACATGCACCCGAAGAATTTTCGGGTACAGGTATCGGACTGTCTCTCTGTAAAAAGGTAGCTGAGCAGCACTTCGGAGTGATAGGTGTTGCCTCCGAACTAGGAGTAGGAAGTACGTTCTACTTTACCATACCAAAGGATATTCAGGATAGATTTGAAGACATGCCTTGAGGAGTCCTGAAATACTTTGCTTTCTTTTTATTGTGCTTTACGCTTTTGTCAAAAATCTTGTAACCTAAGTTCTTTATGTAGTCCCCAAGTTTTGTTGATCTCGAAGGTGACCCTTGTATCGTATCTGATATCCCAAAGGTATCTGATACGCAAAACGGATTTGAAACACTATCTCAAAATGCGACCGCATTTTTTTTTGAGAAAATATTATAGAAATTTTATTGTGTAAAAAAATGATAATGAGGTGAGTAACATCGGGTACAGTTTTTACGTAACCTTTGATAAGACAACAATATTAATCATCAAAATCATGCTAACCATGAAGCACATCAACACAAAACCTAAAAACGATTCTACTACTCCACAAAAAGAAATCCCTGACTGGTTTTATTTTACTTTTGGAATGATGCTCGTTTTATTCAGTGGCATGGAGACCACACACCAGAAAAATGAAATGATTTCGGCAGAAAATCCCTCCGTAGAATTTACCATCCAAACCGAAAAAAATATTCCAACGCAAAGAAATTTAGCCACACTTCCAGACCTTGCCAAGGTGAATACGAATGCTAAAGAATCGGAGAAAGAACTCTAAAGTTCTCCTTGCAGGAATCTCCCCGTATGGCTTTTTTTACTTTTGGCTACCTTTTCGGGCGTACCCTGCGCTACTACGTTTCCTCCTCGATTCCCACCTTCGGGTCCCATATCAATAATGTAATCCGCCACTTTGACTACATCCAAATTATGTTCAATGACTATAATCGTATTGCCCTTTTCAACCAAGCGATTGAGGACGTAGAGTAATTTTCGAATATCGTCAAAGTGCAATCCCGTAGTGGGTTCATCTAGTATGTAAACCGTATTTCCAGTATCTCTTTTGGAAAGTTCTTCGGAGAGCTTGACCCGTTGGGCTTCTCCTCCGGAGAGGGTGGTAGATTGCTGGCCGAGCGTGATGTAGCCCAACCCTACGTCTTGCAAAGTTTTCATTCTGCGATAAATCTTTGGGATACCTTCGAAAAACTCAACTGCCTCGTCAACTGTCATATTCAACACATCACTAATGGATTTTCCTTTCCACAAAATCTCTAGTGTCTCTCGGTTAAAGCGCTTTCCCATACATCGCTCGCACTCCACTTGAACATCGGGAAGGAAGTTCATCTCGATCACTCGCTTACCACCACCTTGGCACTCTTCGCAGCGACCACCTTTCACGTTGAATGAAAAACGCCCTGGCTTGTACCCTCTAATTTTGGCTTCGGGCAATTCCGAAAATATTTTTCGAATATCTCCAAATACTTTAGTGTAAGTCGCAGGATTTGACCGAGGGGTTCTACCAATGGGCGATTGATCTATCTCGATAACTTTATCAATGTGCTCTAATCCTTCGATGGTTTTGTAGGGCATCGGGCGCTGAATACTTTTATAAAAGTGTTGCCTTAAAATGGGATAGAGCGTAGCATTAATCAGCGTAGATTTTCCACTTCCCGATACGCCCGTCACACAGGTAAAAGTACCCAATGGAATTTTGATGCTGACGTTTTTGAGGTTGTTCCCCGTTGCACCTTTGAGTACTAAAAATTTTCCACTCCCTTTTCTACGTTTTGTGGGAACTTCAATTTTCTTTTTGTCTTGGAGGTAGAGGGAGGTCAGTGTCTCCTTGGTCAAGAAGGTCTCGGGGATTCCCGCTGCTACCAACTCTCCCCCGTGCTTACCTGCCCCCGGCCCTAAGTCAATTAAAAAATCCGAAGCCAACATGATGTCTTTATCGTGCTCCACCACCAACACGGTATTTCCAATTTCTGTTAGCTCTCGCAAGGCCTCGATCAATCTTTGATTGTCTCGTTGGTGCAATCCGATACTTGGCTCATCCAAAATGTAGGTGATCCCAGTAAGTTGCGAACCAATCTGCGTAGCCAGCCGAATGCGCTGCGCTTCCCCTCCCGAAAGAGTCCGAGCGGGGCGAGTAAGGTTCAAATAATCTAAACCAACGTGGAGCAAAAATCCCAGACGTAATTTTATTTCTTTTAAAATTTCTTTGGCGATAGTTTGCTGTCGACCTGTTAGTTGTCCTTCTAGTTCTTCCAAAAAAGTCATGAGGTCGGTAAAGTCCATCGCAGACAGTTCGCCTATATTTTTTTCATCCAATTTGAAGTGAAGGGATTCTATTTTTAGGCGATGTCCATCGCAGGTAGAGCAGGTATCAACGGTCATAAAATCCTCCGCCCATCTTCTAATTTTTTCGGAAGAGGTATCTTTGTACCACCTTTTGAGCATATTGGTGAGTCCTTCGTAGGCGAGGTTGTACACAAAATCGTGCTTATAATTTTTCTTGATTTCAAAACTCTCGTCTCCTCCGTTCAAGATAATCTCCAAAGCCTCCTTCGGAATTTTATTGACTGGCGTAGAAAATGTGAATTTGAATTTTTTGGCAATGGCGCGCAACTGCTTGAATGTCCAGTTATCCCTCACCTCGCCAAATGGAACAATCCCCGCTTCGTTGATGCTTTTGGAATCGTCGGGGATTACCTTTTCCATATCCACCTTCATCACTTCACCAAGTCCTTTACAAGTCGGACAGGCTCCGTAGGGAGAATTAAAAGAAAAAGCATTCGGAGAGGGTTCTTCGTAGGAGAGTCCCGTTTCGGGATCCATCAAGTGCTTGCTGTAGGGTTGTACCTCTTTTCCATCTTGCTCTAGTAAGAAGATCAATCCATTGCCCATTTTCAGAGCAGTTTGTAAGGATTTCCCAAAACGCTCCCTTCGATCTTCTGACATTTTTATGCGATCAATCACTAATTCAATATCGTGTACTTTGTAACGATCTACTTGCATTTTTGGCACTAGATCTATCACCGCGCCATCCACTCTTACTTTGGTGTAGCCTTGCTTGCGCACGTGATCGAATAGCTCTCGATAATGTCCTTTCCGACCTCTGACCAAGGGCGCCAATAACAAGACCTTTTTTTCACTAAAGGTTTTAAAAATTTGCTCGACCATTTGCTCCTCGGTGTATTTTATCATCTTCTTCCCTGAGATGTAAGAGTAGGCTTCCCCCACCCGTGCGTACAACAATCGTAAAAAATCATACACCTCGGTGATGGTGCCAACCGTCGAGCGAGGATTGCGCCCCACCGTTTTTTGCTCTATGGAAATAACTGGACTTAGCCCCGTAATTTTTTCTACATCGGGTCGCTCCATCTCTCCAATAAACTGCCGAGCGTAGGCAGAAAAAGTTTCCATGTACCGACGCTGTCCTTCCGCATAGATTGTATCAAAAGCCAAAGACGATTTTCCACTACCACTCAATCCCGTAATGACGACAAACTGATTACGGGGAATTTGAACATCAATGTTTTTAAGATTGTGTACTCTTGCGCCGATGACATCAATATTATCATGGGCAGTTGTGCCGTTGCTTTTTGCTTTTGTAGTATTTCTTTTCGCCATAATTTTTCTTTCGTAGTTTTTTTTTTGCCACGAAGACACCAAGTCACTAAGATTATTTCACTTGAGGTCTTTTAATTTTTCTTACCAAATTTATTTTTATTTTTTCTCACATAGCTAATCACTAACGCATCCAAGTTTTCATTTTTTTTATAAAACCTCGAATCCAATTGATCCCATGCTTCATAAATTTTTTCGGGAAATTCATCCATCAAATCTCTCCGCTCACCGGTATCTTTTGGAATAAATGATTTTGGGAAAAATGGAATGGCTTCCTTTAATAATTGGTAGGATTCCGTGGCCCCTATCGCTTGAAGCGCATCTACAGTTTCGTGCGCAAACTTACCTGTGCTATTGAAAAAGAACTGACTAAAACCACCATTGCTCACTTGTCCATCTAATCCTAAAACGAGTAAAACATTTTTCTCAAATTCATTTCCTTCGTCGGGTGTATCTGGAAGTATTTCGTAGAGCTTAAGGACGGCTTCGGTGGCATTTTCCTCCGCTAAGATTTTTTCTAAACTCATGGCATCCGTTTTG
>JBCCJE010000412.1:0-5495 GCA_039027925.1 Bacteroidota bacterium | reverse complement strand
TATCACTGGAGCAGAGATCCCATTACCGCAGATATACTAACTGATAAGTCTCTTAAAGAAAAACTTTTTCCGAAAGATAAACTCTGCTTACTGTATTCTGGTACTATGGGGCCAGCGCAGTCATTGGTAAGTATTTTAAAAACTGCTCAACTGCTACAATCCGATAATGTTCATTTTACCTTTGTAGGGGCCGGGATAGAGACAGAAGATTTGAAAAAATTTGCGGCGGAGAACCAAATTACCAACGTAAGTTTTCATCCTAGAGTAGCATCTAAAGAAGTGTCCCAATTTTTAAATAGTGCAGATGTACTAATGGCACATTTAAAAAAAGATCCACTATTCAAAATCACTATCCCATCCAAAACGATTGTGTATATGAAAGTGGGCAAACCTATCTTGATGGGAATAGATGGTAACGCCGCAGAACTAGTAAAAAATGCAGGTGCAGGTAAGGTTTGTATTCCCGATGATGTTGAAGATATAAAAGAAAAAGTGCTACAATTTGCCAAAATGTCAAAATCAGAACTGCGACAATTGGGTGCCAACGGTAAAGATTTTTACGAAAAATATTTCACCATAGAAAATAACACTACTAAATATCTTCAAATTTTTGAAGAGCTAGTCAAAAAAAAATGAGCGTACTTATCATAAAATATTCGCAGCGTATTTAATACCATGGATTATCAACCTGTAATCATTATTGGGGCAGCAAGATCAGGAACGAATATGTTGAGGGATATAATTACTCAAATACCTGACTTTGGAACTTGGGATTGTGATGAAATTAATCCAATATGGAGACACGGAAACATCAATCATCCCCACGATGAGTTCTATGCTCACATGGCTACGCCCAAAATTGCTAGATTCATTCGAGGAGAATTTCTAAAAATTGCTCAGTCTGAAAAGGTATCCAATGTGGTAGAAAAATCTTGTGCCAATTCTCTTAGGGTAGAATTTATTGACAAAATATTACCTAATGCCAAGTATGTATTTATCTTTCGGGATGGTCGAGATACTGTAGCTTCTGCGGCCATTCGATGGAATGCTAAATTTGAGCTAGGGTACACTTTGAAAAAACTTAGATATGTTCCCCTAGTAGATATTCCTTTCTACGCATATAGATTTGGTATGAATCGAATCAAACAATTTTTCTTGGGTGAAAAGCAATTAGGATTTTGGGGGGTTCAGATCAAAAATATTCAACAAGCCTTACAGCAGTATTCTTTACTGGAAGTCTGTGGCCTACAATGGAGAGACTGCGTTGAAAAATCTACTAAAGATTTTCAGACTATTAGTAGTGATAGAATACTAAAAATCCAATACGAAACATTTGTGACGAAACCAATAGATGAGATGAACCGTTTGCTGGCTTTCTTGAATATAGATGCTAATGAAGTGAATGTGTCAGATTTGACAAAAAGAGTTTCTAGCAAAAGTATTGGTAAATACAAAAAACAATTAACTCCAGAAGACCAACGGAAAATCACAACCCTGTTGGCTCCTACTTTGACCAATCTTGGATATAAAATTTAAATTATGATACCATTATCAATTCCACACTTAGGCGGCAATGAATGGAAATACATCAAGCATTGCTTAGATACAGGGTGGGTATCCTCCGCTGGTGCCTATGTTAACCAATTTGAACAGATGGTCGCAGAATTTGCTGGTGCCAAATTTGGTATTGCTGCGTCCAACGGAACTTCAGGTTTGCACATGGCACTACATGTTCTTGGCGTTGATGCCACTCACCACGTTATTGTTCCCAATATTACTTTTATAGCAAGTGCTAATAGCGTGATGTACACAGGTGCAGAGCCCATCTTTGTAGATATCGATCCAAAGACATGGCAAATGGATTTAGATCTACTCGAAAAGTTTTTGGAAGAAGATTGCTACCTAAGTGGAGGGCAATGTTTTTCTAAGCAATCATCAAAGCCGATAACGGCGATCATGCCAGTCCACGTTCTAGGAAATATTTGTGATATGGATCAGCTTTGTGCCATTGCAGAAAAGTGGCGAATCAAAATCGTTGAGGATGCCTCGGAATCGCTAGGATCATACTACAAGGGGAAGCATTCTGGAGGATTCGGAAAAATTGGTGTTTTCAGTTTTAATGGTAATAAAATAATTACCACGGGAGGTGGCGGTGTTATCGTAACGGATGACGAGTCCATTGCTAAAAGAGCGAAGCATCTGACTACCCAAGCTAAAGTTAATCCTGAAACTTACTACCACGATGAAATTGGATTTAATTATCGCTTAGTCAACATTTTAGCCGCAATGGGAGTAGCCCAAATGGAACAATTGAATAGTTTTATTCAGAAGAAAAAAAATATTGATGAGTATTATAGAAATCAACTAATGGGTGTAGGTGACATCCAGTTTCAAGAAATTCCAGAAACGGTTGATTCCAATTGCTGGTTAGTCACGGTAAGAACCAAAAATAAGGCTGCTATTCTCGCTACCTTAAAGCAGCACGACATTATTGCGCGACCTTTTTGGACACCTATGAATCAACTTCCTATGTTCCAAAAATACACATACATCAGCGAAGAAGATTATTCCAGAGCAATTCATTCAGAGTGTTTGAGTATTCCTAGCTCTGTTAATTTGACAGAACAACAACTAGAATACATATCAAAGACTATCAAATCCACATTCAAAGAGAAATCCACTCATGCTGAATTTTAGTATCGATAATTTTATAAAAAAGCATATCACGCTCCGAGAAGAGAGCATGTTACTATCAGATATTGAAGCGAATAAAGAAAAAATTACTGATGAGATACAGGGAAAAAAAGTCTTAGTCATCGGAGGTGCGGGTACTATTGGATCATCTTTTATCAAAGCAATACTCCCCTTTTTGCCTGCTAAATTAGTAGTGGTAGATTACAGCGAAAATGGTCTAACGGAGTTGACTAGAGATCTGAGAAGTGCTTATAATGAATATGTCCCTAAAGATTATATCACTTACCCTTTTGATTTTGGGGGAAACATACTAAAAAAATACCTTGGCGATGAGTCGTTCGATATTATCGCTTGTTTTGCTGCACATAAGCACGTTCGTAGCGAAAAAGATCATTTGGCCATAGAGGCGATGGTGAGGAATAATGTATTTAACACCAAGTCGCTATTGGATTTGGCTTTGAAGCACCCACCGAAGCATTTCTTCTGCGTATCAACTGATAAGGCTGCCAATCCCGTAAATGTTATGGGTGCAAGCAAAAAAGTAATGGAAAAAGTATTGATGGCATATACTCACCAGCTAAAAATATCAACTGCTCGCTTCGCTAATGTTGCCTTCTCCAATGGAAGTTTGCTATTTGGATTTATTCAGCGCATGATGAAAAGGCAGCCGCTTTCGTCGCCTTCTGATGTAAAAAGATATTTTGTTTCGCCCGAAGAATCCGGTCAACTTTGTATGTTAGCTTGTCTATTGGGAGAAACGGCAAATATATTTTTCCCAAAGTTGGATGAATCCCAAATGATGACTTTTTCTTACATTGCGGAAAAATTTCTGTTAGAATTAGGATTGACACCTGACTATTGTGATACGGACGAAGAAGCAAGAGTAAAAGCCAAAAACTGGACGGTCGGTCAAAAGAAATACCC
The DNA here is from genome assembly GCA_039027925.1 of Bacteroidota bacterium. GTDB lineage: Bacteria > Bacteroidota > Bacteroidia > Chitinophagales > Saprospiraceae > CAJQQY01. Next base: position 1,877 of record JBCCJE010000412.1, on the reverse strand, counting down.
CGTTTATTTTTTTAAAACAGATACTTCGGGTGAAAAGTCATTTGAAGAATTTTATACCAATACTGATGTAGTAGATATGGATTCCTTTCAAGCCTTAGGTATCATTAAAAATACAGACATCCCGATGATGTCTGATATTGATGAAATGCTAGTCAAATTTGAAACTTTATTTGCAAATAATAAAATTGTAAAATCTGACGTGGTGAATTTGATTGGGCAATATTTACCAGATTTTAATCATATTGAAACGGGTAAATCATTAGATCAAAAAATGTAAAAATCACATCTGTGTACTCATATATCAAGCGTTTTTTTGATTTTATCTTTTCATTATTAGGGTTAATCATTATTTCCCCATTATTGATTCCCATAATGATTGCGTTGCTATTGACGGGTGAGCATTATGTTTTTTATTTCCAAAAACGAGTTGGATATAAAAATAGTTTTTTCGACATCTGGAAGTTTGCTACCATGCTCAAAAATAGTCCAAATATGGGGACTGGAAGCCTTACTGTAAGGAATGATCCTAGGGTGACACCCGTTGGAAAATATTTAAGAAAATCGAAAGTGAACGAGCTACCACAACTATTCAATGTGCTTTTGGGCAATATGAGCTTTGTGGGACCTCGCCCCCAGATGAAAGTAGATTTTGAGGCATACCCCGAGCATGTCAAAGCAAGTATCTACGACACTCAACCAGGCATTACTGGTATTGGGTCTATTTTTTTTCGTGACGAGGAAAAGTACTTATCAGAAACAGAACTCCCACCTAAAGAATTTTACAAAATCCATATAGCCCCTTACAAAGGAGAATTGGAGCTTTGGTACTTAGAGAACCAATCTTTTGTTACTGACTTCAAGCTTTTATTTTTAACCTTTTGGGTGATTTTATTTCCCAATCAGAATTATTTAGAAAAATGGTTTAAAGGGTTGCCTTCCGTACCCGAAAAGCTACAAACTACCAATCCAGTCAATGAATGATCAGTCCCTATCTTCCAATAATTTTATAACTATCATGGCAGGAGGGGTAGGCTCACGGTTTTGGCCTGCGTCCCGTGAAGATTTGCCTAAACAATTCTTAGATATTCTTGGAGTTGGGAGATCACTTATCCAGCTTACTTATGATCGTGCTATTCAAATCGTACCTAAAGAAAATGTACTCATTGCTACAAATAAAAAGTATAAGAATCTCGTCAATGAGCACTTACCTGAAATAAGTGATAATCAAATCCTTTTGGAACCTTCCCGCAATAATACTGCTCCTTGTATTGCTTACTTAGCACTAAAAATTGCTAACCAAAATCCTAATGCGACTTTTGCCGTTTGGCCTTCAGATCATGTGATTTTAAAAGAAGCTGAATTCATAAAAAAAATTAATCTGGCTTTTGACTACGCCACTATGAGTGATGCTTTGGTGACTTTAGGAATTCAACCTACTCGTCCTGATACAGGCTATGGATACATCGAAGTCAATCATAAAGATGGAGCCCAAGGAATAGAAAAGGTTGTTCAGTTTAAAGAAAAACCAGATTTAGAAACCGCAAAAGAGTACCTCAATGCGGGAAATTATTTTTGGAATGCAGGCATTTTTATCTGGAGTGTCAAAAGTGTCCTGAGTGCTTTTGAAAAAAATGCTCCTCAAATTATAGAAGTTCTAGGTGAAGATAAATCAAAGTATAACACCCTAGAGGAGCAAGCATACATTGACCAAGTGTACCCTAATACTCAAAAAATATCAGTTGACTACGCCTTGTTAGAAAAATCAAACAATGTATTTACAATTCCGGCAGATATTGGATGGAGCGACCTAGGCACTTGGAATTCTCTACATGCTTACTTAGATAAAGATCAACAGCAAAACGTCTTTCAAGGAACTA
>JBCCJE010000411.1:0-5506 GCA_039027925.1 Bacteroidota bacterium | reverse complement strand
TCCAATCTTGCTGCTGTTCAGCGATCATTACTTTTTCGGAACTAGTGAAAATCCAAATTACCTTTTCAACTCCAAACTCCAGTAGCTGTTCTGTTTTATGGTGAAAATATCCATATAGATCATCTGGAGTTTCCATTTCGGCTTTGGTATCAATTTCAATAACGATTTTGGGAGGGATGTTGAGGTACTTATTTTTTTCTTGAACTAATCTCAGTTGCTCTTTCTCCACGATAGCTATATCAACCGCACGCCATCCATTTTTAAATTGTAATCCTAATTCGTTGGTCAAAACACGATATTCGTTGCTATTGAGTTTTGACATTAAAATAAAAACCAAATGCGTGATAATTGCGGATTGTAAGTAGCTGCTTCCCTTTAGTTCTTCGAGTTGTTTATTGCCATTGAGGTATGCTTGGTAGCCTCTATAATAAATAGGTTTTCCCTCCACCATTTCGTAAATGAGATGATCTGAGATGTTGGGATAACCTCCTTCGATGTTGTCTAATTTTTTAGTCATGAGAAAAAAGTTCAATTAAAACCTTGCCGTGATCCCTCCCAGAAAATTAATCCCGTAGGTCGGATAGTTCGCCCAACGCTGCCGCTTATTTCCAGCTAGATTATTGAGGTTGAGAAATCCCGATATATTTTTAGTAATCATGTATTCAGCACCTATACTCAAGTCAAATAGACCGTTGAGATTATCCTCTTCGCCCGCTTCGTTGAGGTAGGGCAGTCCGTTTTCAACGTAAAGTTCTCCTTTGAGTCGAAGTTTTTCCTCCAGAGTAAGATAGGTGGCGGTAGCGTTGATGGTGGTGCTCGGTAAGTGCCACGCCTTGGATTGATTTTCGGGATCAAAAATATTGAGCGTCAACGAACCCGTCAATTCAAAATCCTTAAACGGCCTTGCGGTCAAAGCTCCTTCCACATTGAAAATATTAACGGTATCGTAAACCGTCAAAAATCGCCGCCGAACATCCGTAGGATCAGTTAAGAACAAAGCCAAGTCTTCGGCATTTTTATACCCAATCTGACCATTGTATTCTACGATACCGAGATTTCCCCTCACTCCTCCATAGAAATGATTATAGACCGTATTGCGGAGGTCTAGCCTACCAAAAGTTGAAATAAAAGGATTGTAGTCCGTCAGCCGCTGCATACTATTTTTCACGTAGTCCCCTCGCCATCCTCCAAATACGGCAAGCCTTGCGCCGAGGAGGGCGTAGGACAATTCGAGATCGGGTAGCAGATCAAAACTATCATCAAAGGAGACTAAGTTGATTCCGACTTTTACCCGCACCTTATCACCGTGGTAGGTGTAGCTAGGCTGTAAGTAGAAGTTATTCAGTTTTTGCTTGACCGAATCTTCGTAGGTGGTGAAATCCGTGGTGACGGCGATGGTCAATGGGTGTCTTTCGTTGAACCATTTCGTACCGCTCAGCCCGATGTTGAATCCAAACTCATTGGCAGCAAAATTATCGTTAAGGGTATAAAATCCTATCCCGGCATCGTAGCTCACATCCATGTCGTTGCGCTCACCGTTGAATAAGTTGAATTGTCCTTTGAGGGTATTGAATCGCTGTCGGACTTGCTCACGGGTCAGCGTAGTATCCGAATTATCGTATCCGTAATAGTGTACCTCATCCACGGTGTATCCTAATTTTCCACCGACCGCCATGCCGCCTTCTTCCAAGTAGTAAGTACCTTTTAGTCCCACATCGGTCAGGGCGTATCTTTGAAATTCAAAATCATTATCGAAGTTGGCAGAGTTGTGCAATAAGTGCAATCCAAGATTGTAGGCTTCCTTACCGCCACCGAGGTTGTAACCAAATTCGCCGTAGGGAGATGAAGGTAATCCGTAGCCCAATTTTAAAAATCCCTTATAGCCAGGATCTACTCTTTGTTTGCGCAAAGCAATGGGGCGCAAGGAAGGATCAGGATAATCCACGGGGACAGTTTTGGTAGGCACATTATAATTGAGCCGTCGGGAAATCGTGTCCAACGGCGGTAGCCCCGGTAGTACTTTTAGTTTTTCGGTATCCGCCAGGCGGGCATCAAATTCCTTGATGACTTCCACCTCGCTGGTCTCTAGTCCGCCACCACTGGGTTGTGCCATAGCTACTTGGTAGGTCAATGTAACAAGACAAATACAAAATATATTTTTGAAAAGATTCATCAGTATTTAATTTACAATTTTGAAAATTTGGATTTTGAAATGCCTAGGGCAAAGGGTCGGTATGGGTTAATTTCCCGACTCATCTAACTCCAACAGATCGCTATCTGGATTTGTCAAACTGTTAGAATTATTCTCCCGAGCATTCAGCGCCGCCAACTTTCGCTTGGCTTCATCAAACTGTGCTTTCACTTCGTTATCTCCTTCGTAGCTGGCAATCATGCCTTCTAACAATGCTCTTGCATCAAAATAATTATTCTGCTCTACGTAGATGTCAGCTAGCAATAAACCACTCTTGGCTACCCAAATCTGATAACTCGAATTCTCCCGAATAGCGTTCATCGCCGCATTTTCGGCAATGTCCAAATCTCTCCTCACGTAGTAAATGTAGGCAATGGAAAATCTAGCCTCCGCCGTATTTTCATTGTTAGAGTTATTGATGACTTTGTTAAACGAAGCAATGGCGCGGTCGTAATCTTTTCCGTCAAATGCTACCTTGCCTAAGTAAAAATTAGCAGCAGCAATTTGATCCTGCGAGGCCCTTGGGTTTTGGGAAACCTTACTCGCCATGGTATAAACCGACTCGGTTCTGCCCGTACGGTAGGCACTTCGGAGGGCACCGAGCTGCGCCTCAAATTTGAACTCCTCGGTACTCGCTACCTCTTCCCACTTGCTGTAAAAATCGTACGCTTTTTCAAAATCTTCGGCGTAGTTATAAGCAATGATGGCGGCTTTGCGCAATCCCTTTGCGTAGTATCTACTCTGCCCTTTATTGATAACCCATTCGTAATCTTTTAGAGCATCGGAGTATTTTTTCAAAACGGTGTAAGACTCCCCTCGGTGGTAGTACGCTTCGATGAGGTGTCTGCCATTGGGAAATTTGATGATGTACTCGCTGTATTTATCAACGGCTTTTTCGTAGTTGCCAACATCAAATTGTGACTCGGCCGCCTTGAAGTTGATGGAGTCCCGTGAAGCGGTCGTGACATCAAATCCACCAATACTCTCTCGGAAGGTCAAATAATCATCGGGTTGTCCTAAGTCATCCACGTAGATTTCTTCTAGCGCTGCCAATGCCCCCTCTGCTTCCTTCGGATCAGGATTATTTTTAAATACATCTTTGTAGTAATTGATAGCCTGTTGTAAATCACCCGAGTTGTAAGCAATCAAGCCCAATTTTAGAAGTCCCTGATTCACGAGTGGTGATTTTCCTTTGAAGTTGGTTACCAGTTTTTGAAAAGCAGCGGTCGCCTGATTTGTCCTACCAATGTCTTGGTAAGCATTGCCCAAAGAAAGCAAAGCATCGTCAGAATATTCAGAATTAGGATACTGCTCCGTCAATCTTTCCAGCGCAATGATCTGATCGGTAGGCTGCCCCCGTAATCCCTCAATGATGGCTTTTTGGTACAGAGCGTACACGTAACCAGAGTACTTTTTTTCGATAGCTTCATCGTAAAATCTGACGGCCTCGTTGTACTTATTGCTTTTGAATAAGGCATCCCCCGCTCGGAGGGTAGCATCTGCCAATACTTGGTTTTTCACATAATCATTATCAATGAATCGAGTATCTCGTTTGATCCCCGCCACGGCATCCTGAAAATATCCAAGTGCTTTGTTATGATCGTTTTGTTTTAAAAAATTATAGCCTACGGTGTAGTTGGCTACGTTGACCGAAGCACCGTCGGGTAGGTTATTCATACCTCGGGCAGCATTCAAAAATTTGGTAAGATGCTGATTGCTTTCTTGATACCTTTTTTGCTGATGCGCAATTTCTCCTAAACCGTAGTAGGCCAAAGCACCGATGCGTTTATCATAATTATTATCTAGGCTTTTGTAAAATAATCTTTTGGCCCCTTCCATATCGCCTCCCTGTGCCAATTGCAAACCACGGTAGTACGTTACTTTTTGGTAGGTCTGTTTGATCTTTTGTGTGGGGTTAGGCATCCGTTCGATGATGCTCATGGCATTTTGGTAATCTCGCGTATTTAAGAAAATATTGCCCAGTAACTCTTGGGCTTCGGGATAGTTTGGACTTCTCGAATTTACCTTTTGTAGGGCATCCACAGCATCCCGATCAAAGCGCAATTCGTAGGAAAGTTTAGCGTAATTCCAAAGCGACTCCTCTTGGATTTTTTTATCATAATTCAATCTACTAGCGTTCGCAAAAGCATTGCGGGCCGTTTGTTTATCACCCAATTTGAGATCGCAATCCGCCAAATAATACATGGATAGCTGCCCCATTTTATTTTTCTCCCGATCCAGTTTTTTAAAATTCTTAGAGGCGTTTTTATAGTCCCCAGATTTATACTGTACAAATCCCAATTGGTAGTAATCCGTCGCATCCATCTTTCGTACTTTTTTCGCTGCGTACTCCAAGTACTGCTTCGCCATGTCGTATTCGCCTTCTTCGAAGTACGCCCTTCCGACTAGCCGATTGATGTTGCCTCTATTTTTTACTTTCGAATCTTCGGCCTTAGGTGCACCGTAATTAATGACTTTATCGTAATCTCTTTCTGCGAAATAAATAGACGTGATGTAGTACGGTGTGTAGGCGCTGTATTTTCTGGAGCCACTTACTTTTTGAAAACTCTTGATCGCCGCAGGGTATTTTTTTAGGAAAAAATCACACATCCCTAAGTAGTAGTTGGAGGGATAATAATATTCATTTTGAATGTCTTTGATGGAATTGAACTTGGACTTGGCTACCGAAAATTTCTTTTTGACAAAATTCAAATACCCTACCTTAAAAATAACCTCCGTCCGCAAATCTCTCGGTAGCCCGTAGGTATCAATCATATCGTACAGGTTCAACGCCTGATCGTAATTCGATCTGCCTTGATTGAAGTAGAAGTTAGCGATGTCCAAAAGTGCCTCATTGGCGATGGGATCAGGTTGGTACTTTCGAGCAAATTCGATGATGAGATTTTCGCCTTCGGGTTGTTCTAGCTGAACAGCCGTTTTGGCAAATAACAGTTCCGCCCTTTGCTTTAGGAGTCTTGCCTCCGGCTCGTTGACGGGCAACAACAGTTGGATTGTTTTTCGAAATTCATTCTGCGCCAAACCATACACTTTACTTTGATAGAACTCCATCCCTTTTTTGTAAGCGATTTGAGCTTCGGAGTAAATGGTAGTTTTTTGCGCAGTCAGGGAAAGTGTAAAAAATAGGAAACTTAGCACAAGGGCTAAAGTTGGCAATTTAAAATTCATAAGGTTACTTATTTGCACCTGCAAGTAGCTGATAGTCAGGTATTTATAAAAGAAGAATTTAGAATGATGAATTGAGAATTAAGAGTGATGAATTAAGAATTAAGAATGATGAATTAAGAATGACGCCTG
>JBCCJE010000410.1:0-5506 GCA_039027925.1 Bacteroidota bacterium | reverse complement strand
GTAAAGAACTCTTTGGTTTTATTTTATATTTGTAAAAATTAATATATGTAATTTTTTTGTTACGAAGCACGCACGCCTCAATCCAAAATTATATTATCCTTTAATTTTTTCGTAATTATGGATAGAAGCAAAGAGTTCAGATTAGTAGGTATAGGAGCATCCGCAGGCGGTCTTGATGCTATCAGAGAATTTTTCGATCACATCCCAGACGATACTGGATTAGCTTTCGTAGTGGTACAGCACCTCTCCCGTGATTTTAAGAGTATGATGAAAGAGCTACTCAGCAAGCACACCCAAATGCCGAGAATAGTAGTAGATCAGGATATTTTTATTCGCCCCAATCACATTTATTTAATTTCTCCCAATAATAATATCAGCGTAGAAGAAGGTATTCTAAAAATAATAGATAGAAATACTTCTTCCTCTCCCAATCTACCCATTGATATATTTTTCCATGCCTTGGGTAAAGATTTTTTAGACCAATCCATTGGCGTAGTCCTATCGGGTACGGGAACAGACGGCTCCCGTGGCATACGGTCTATCAAGGAAGGCGGAGGATTAGTGTACGTGCAGTCGCCTAGTTCTGCCCAATTTAATGGAATGCCCAATGCTTCCATTGCGATGGGATTGGCCGATAATATTCTTCCTCCTAGCCAAATAGCGCAGGAGATTGTCAACATTGCGAAAAAATCCAAAAATGTGAAAAAATCACTTATCAACACCTCCAAGGTAGATGACTTATCTACTTTTCAGAAGATACTCGAACTGATAGAGCAGGAGACTCAAATAGACTTTAAAGAATACCGCAGAAGTACCCTTGTACGCCGCCTAGAAAAAAGAATGTATCTCAATCATATCCACGATCTGTTGGGATATTATCAGTATCTTATGGAAAACCGATCAGAAGTACAGATACTGTACAAAGAGTTTTTGATCGGAGTGACTCGTTTTTTTCGCGATGATAAGGCATTCGACATCCTTTACGAAAAAACTTTTGGAAACATTTTCGAACACAAAAAACCCAAAGAACAAATTAGGGTTTGGTGCGTGGGATGCTCTAGTGGAGAGGAGGCCTATTCTTTGGCCATCTTGCTGATGGAGTATATCAAAAAAAATGACTTACCGCACTCCTTCAAAATATTTGCAACTGATCTTGACCAACAAAGCATTCGCACGGGTAGCCTAGGTGTTTATCCTGACAATATTGTTTCGGATATACCCACACCGTACCTAGAAAAGTATTTTATCAGAAAAGGCAACGAATACGTCATCTCGAAAAATATAAGAGAGAACATCGTGTTCACTACCCACGATGCACTGCGGGATCCTCCATTTATCAATGTGGACTTGATCTCTTGTCGGAATATGATGATCTACTTTAACTCTAACCTTCAGAGAAATTTGTTACTTAATTTTCAGTTTGCGCTCAATTTTAATGGATTTCTATTTTTGGGGCCCAGCGAAACGTTAGGTGCTGCCAAACAAGCATTTGAAGCCATCAACAACAAATGGAACATCTATCGAAAAATAGCACGGGAAAAACCCGTCTTGATTTCTCAGAAGAGTAAAATTTCCCCTCGACTCCTCAACACCAATAATCAATTATCAGAACCAAACGGGACAGTCACCATTTTTCAGCAACTGGAAAATACGTTTGCGAAAAAAATGGCAGAAAAATACGCACCCCGTACCCTGTTCGTCAATAAGAATTTTAACATCATCTACATTAACGGAGAGTTTCACGAACTCCTAAAATTTCCGCGAGCCTACGTGACGATGAATCTACTCAAGCTGGTAGATGACGATCAATTACTCTTCAAAACTGGCGTGCGTAAGGCACTAGAATCCGACGAAGTCAACTCGTACCAAAACATCAAATATCAAAGTAGGGGAAAGGTATTTGATCTCAATATCAATTTTCAAAGGTTTGATACGGACGATCTCAACGAGCTACTGATTAGTATTGAATTTTTTATCAATGGGGAAAAACGCAGCGACGAAGCTAACCAAACAGGGATAGGTTTTGAAAATTATCAAGATGATCGCATCAAGACCCTAGAGTTCGAACTCCGACAAGTACATAAAGAAAAACAAGCCCTCATTGAGCAAATAGAAACCACTAACGAAGAATTACAATCCAGCAACGAAGAACTCCTTGCTGCCAACGAAGAGCTACAAAGTACCAATGAGGAACTACAATCCGTCAACGAAGAACTCTACACCGTCAATACCGAGTTGCAAACCAAGGTGGACGAATTGATTACCTTTAATAATGACATCAATAATTTACTAGAAAGTACCGAGATAGGAACTGTCTTTTTGGATAAAGAATTAAAAATCCGAAAATTCACGCCAGCACTGCAAGAACAATTTAATTTAGAAAAATCGGATATAGGTCGTTCCATCACCAATTTTGCCAATGCCTTTGATGATCCGCATATGTACGATGAAATCAAAATGGTCGTCGAACACGGAAAAATAAGAGAGCGAGAAGTGCAGGACAAGGCTAAGAATCACTATCTGATGAGGATATTGCCCTACCGCAAAGGCGATGGATTAAAGGATGGTGTTATTATTACTTTTATCAATATCAATGAACTAAAAAACATCCAAGCTGACCTCGTAGAGAGTGCGGAGAATTTTTTAGCTATTGTAGAAAATAGCGCTGATTTTATTGTTAAGTTGGATGTTACGGGCGAAGTCATCTTCCTCAATCAGGCTAAGGAAAGAAATGTAGAGGATATCATCGGAAGCCATCTTGCTGATTTTTTGGATGAAGCACATCAGGAAATTTTTATCAATGCTTTTGAAAAAATAACTAAACAGAAGTCCAAGTATGAGAGTTTTGAAGTGATGATACCACAGCCATCGGGTACCAGAGTGTGGATCAATTTTTCGGCATTGCCCATCTTAGTCAATGATGAAATCAAAAATATTCTCCTGATTGGTAGAGATATTACCACCCTCAAAGAATCCGAAGAAAACCTCAAAGAAGCAAGCCAAGCCCTAGAACTAGAAGCTATTGAGCGCAATAGAAAACTAGAAATGGCCAACCTCGAACTCAAGGAGGTCAATAACTACCTAGATAGTTTTGTACACGGTGCGGCCCACGACCTACGCGCTCCCGTGATGCAAATGAAAGGGATGATTAATCTTTTTCCCAAAATAGATTCGCTAGAGAAAAAAGAAAACATCATCAAGCAATTTGGCGATGGGATCAGCCATCTCGAAAATACGCTGAACGGTCTGATTGATCTAGTAGAATTTCAAAAAAACACAGAGCAAATCACCACCTCCATTGATCTCATTGAGGTATTCGAAGAAGTGCGCCAACAATTATCCCACGAGATCACGGAGGTCAAAGCCAGCATCGAGACCAACTTTGTCAAGCGACCTAAAATCAGATACATCCTACATCAAGAGCATCTTCTATAATCTACTGAGCAACTCCATCAAGTATCGCTCCTACGAACGACCATTAGAAATTACGGTATCCATCACCAAAAAGGATGTCTATACCGTCATCTCCATCACCGACAACGGTATTGGGATAGACATGGAAAGGTACGGCCACTTCCTATTCAAACCCTTCAAACGACTGACACTAGAGCGAAAAGGAACGGGTATAGGCTTGAGTATCATCAATAGTGTGGTGAGAAAAAATGGAGGCAGGATAGAAGTCAAGAGCAAGATCAACAAGGGTGCTTCGTTTGCAGTGTATCTCGTGCCCTATCCAAAATTAAAATCCATCAAAGATGCTATCGAAGTATAAGTTTTTATTTATTGACGATTCGGACTTGGATAACAACTACATCAAGATTTTGATTGACGTAGAGGAATTACCCATTGAAGCCCACTTTTGTAACAGTGCCATCGCCGCATTGGACTACTTGAAGGATCAATCCGCAGCAAGTTTTCCAGAAATAATCATAGTGGATATCAATATGCCCTTGATGAATGGATTTGAATTTACGGAGGAGTATCAAGAAAAATACGCAGCAGATTTTCCTGATACTTATTTGTTCATTTCTAGTTCTACACGGAGAATTTCGGAAATCGAAAAATCTAAACAAATGGACATCGTCACGGATTTTATTGCCAAACCAGTTGCCGCCGACTATTTAGTCAATAAAATATTTCCAATGCTGCCAGTCAGAGAAAATAGTTGAAATAATATATAATAAAAATTCTAATATTTAAACATAAAGTATTACCTTGTACAATGTAACTCATCTTGGTCTTTTTAATAAAAACTACATTTTAAAATATCAAATCAATCCGATAGTAGCCCCCTGATTATTTGATATTCTTAGTAAAGCCATTAATTTTTTAACGAAAAAAGTTTCCCATGAGTAATGTTGATTTGACATTAACCTCAAAGGTATTGCAGGTTGGTGAACTCCAAAAACACATCCTAACTTCCTCCTTAAAAAATCAAAAACAATCCATTTCCAAAGCCATTCATGCAGGTATCCACGACGTTCGGTCACCGCTTTGTGTCATCAAGCCCTACATCAATTTTCTAAAGCGGATTGACGACCAAGCCAAAAGAAATGCTATCCTTGATAAAATGGATACTTCGGTACAGAGGATAGAAAAGATCATTAGCGGCTTGGTAGAATATACCGATCTGATCTTACTAGAAAGTCCTCCCCCCCAATCCTTTCTTTTTGAAGATGCTTTTAAAAACACCCAAATTCAACTGCTAGAACTTATTAAAGCAAATGATGCTCAGATCAAAATAGATTTTAGTCGAGCGTCATCTATTTGTTATCCCAAAATTTATTTGGAAAAAATCCTCTTTCATACCCTCGACAACGCCATCAAATACCAACACCCTGACAGACTCCCCCACGTAAAAGTATCTACTGAACTAAAGGAAGAGAAAGTGCTACTGACCATCGAAGATAATGGTATCGGCATTCAGCCGGAAGAACTCGAAATGCTCGACGTACCTTTTACCAAGAATAAAAAAGATTCGACGAGCGTCGGATTAGGATTAGCTAAGATAAAAGCTATGGTAGGTAAAAATGGCGGGTGCTACCACATTCACTCCGTACCCAATAAAGGAACAACTATCGAGATTTTTTTGGTATCGTACTGATGTAAAGATATTGTTACAAAGCAACTACTCAAAGTGTGCTTAAACTCAATTTCCTAGTGTAGTGCCCAATTTTTTCTTGCTAATACTTACTAAATCTTGGATGTTCAGTTAAATGTACATCCTACTAATTTTTAACACGTGGTACTACACACGGAAATTAAGTTAAGGAAAAAAAGATACGCCAAGTCTATGAGATTTGGCGTATCTTTTTTATTTCGCATAAAACGAAAAATCCAATCGCATATCTATCGTTTCGGGCGAGATGTCTCTCAAGATAAATTCCACTCTAATACCAAACGATTCCTTCTCTAAAAATTCCTTAGCATCTACTAATGTTCCAATCAAAGGTAGGTCGCCCGATGAGTTACGGGGAATTTGATTGTGGTAAAAAATTTCCTTTTC
>JBCCJE010000409.1:0-5510 GCA_039027925.1 Bacteroidota bacterium | reverse complement strand
GCCTACATTTTTCGCCTTGCATAAAGAAAAAATAACTGCGTATAAATTGTAAATTTATTAGTGTACCATTCCTAAGTCAATTTTTAAAAGTGTCCCTTTGCGTTCGATCTTCAAATAATGGATTCTGAATTTCTACATTCCAGCCCGAGCCTTTCCCCATAAATTTTATGACCTCTAGTATTTCGATTCCTTGCGCTTCGGCTTTTTCCAGTAAGTGTTGCTCTAGTGCTTTTTGTTTCAAAATTTCCTTTGCTCTTTTGTTGATAGCAGTAAAATCCTTGGGGGTAAATTCATTGAAAAAACTTTCCTCGATATTTCGGTATTTCACATCGTGCTCAATTGAAATGATCTCTGGATCGGGAAGATTTTTTATGATAAGGGTGCGAGTCAGGGAGTCAGCAGTGATTTCTACTTTTTCAAGATTGTACCCTACCAATACTTTTCCCGATACTTCAATATTTGCTTTTTTTGAAAAAACGAAATTGGTAGGAAGGGGTAAATACCAAGTGACGGTTTTTAAGTTTTTCTCATCGTACAATTCGTAAAGGTCAGCCTCGATAGTAACCAACTTACAAACTTCCCGAACCTTTTCGATCAAGACCGTCGCATTTTCTTCTGTAGAAAATTGTGGTTGTTGATAGAATTGCCGCGTCACCCACACTCCCAACAAGAAGATTCCTAACAGTATAATTACATTTATTATTTTTTTAGTCATAGTCGCTTTTTTTAGAACAGGCCATCCAACAATCCTCCTACAATCCCAATTTAAATCGCATCACTACTTCTCCTGTCTTCCGATCAATTTCCACTTTTTGATTTTCCGTATTCATGTCCTGCCCCGTGGATAACTTAAAAAGCCCTGCTAGAAAACCCATGCCCTGATTCATCACTTGTTCCATTTGTTCGAGCCTTTCCTCTTTTTGCTGGGTTGTCATATTAGAAGTAGCCGTCTGTGGCTGTGGAGTAGATTCGGAGGGAGACTGAGCCGTGCTTTCGCTGGGGATGGCAGGTGTATCCTCGGTCATTTCTTCTTCTTTTTGAATGACATCATCCGACACATTTTCCGCAACGACTTCTTCTGGTACCTCCATGTCTTCAATCGTTGGTTCTTCAAATTCGTGGATGAATGATTCTAATTCTTTTAAAAACTGAGCGTGCCCTTTTTTTGAAAAATCCACTTCGTCAATTGCTTTGTCAGTATCTAGTACGCCTTCAAACAAATTTTGCTTGAGCATCAATCCCGTAGCAATTTTAGTTTCGATGGAGTCCAAAGTCATAAAATTCAGCACCGTGAGTTTATTGTTTTTTTGTCCTAGCCGGTCAATCCTTCCGATGCGCTGATTCTTTTTGGCGGGATTCCAAGGCAGTTCAAAATTGATGACCGTATCCGCCATTTGTAAATTAAGTCCTGCGCCACCTGCTTCGGTAGAAAGAAAGACTTGACAATTATCGTCGTCTCGGAATTTGTCAATCAGCAGTCCTCTTTTTTTGACGGGGACTTTGCCCGTGAGTTCTACGTAGCCGATATTCAGTTCACGCAGTAGCTCTCCCAAAAGATAATGAGTCGTCACCCACTCCGAAAAAATGATAATCTTTCTTTTGGATGAACGTATTTCCAATTTATCCAAGAGAATATGTTTGAGTTCGATCAGCTTCGGAGAATAGTTGGTTTCCTTATCAATTAGGAAAGTAGAATTACAAACCCTTCTCATGCTATTGAGCAAGAGCATGAGCCGCTGCATATCGTAAGGGGTCTTGAATTTTTTACTTAAAATTTTTGCGATCCCTCTACCGTAAGAAGAGTGATAGTAACTTTGCTCGGGATGCAATCTGACGGGTACAGTGATTTGTTGAAGATTGGGAAGTTCTTTGATCACATTTCGCTTTTCTCTGCGAATCAAAATATTTTCCAGACGTTGCTTTAGCTCCGTCAAATTAAAATACCCGATGATTTTGTTTTGTAGCTTTTCGTCAAAATAACAATGCTGATACGAAAATTCCCAGAGCGGTGCCAGGAAGTAAGGATCAATAAACTGAACTATGGAGTAAAGATCAATCAACTTATTTTCGATGGGCGTGCCCGTGATGACGAGCGCGTGTTTTTTGTAAAGTTGCTTGATGGATTGAGCAGTTTTTGTATCGTAATTTTTGATACGCTGCGCCTCATCCAAGATGATAAAGTCAACGGCATTTTCGTTTATAACATTAAAATCACGTAGAACGGTTTCGTAGTTGATAATCAAAAAATAAGCATCCGAATCTCGGTACATAGCTGCCCGCTGGGATGGAAACCCTTCTACGACGACTGCCTTCTCATCCGAAAATTTTTCAATTTCCGCTTTCCACTGTGCTTTCAAAGAAGCTGGACAAATGATTAAAGTTTTTTGAAATCCAAAAATTTGTTTTTTCAAAATAGCGACGGAGAGTGCTTGGATTGTTTTTCCCAATCCCATCTCGTCGGCGATGATTGCTCCTTTTTTGAACAAGGCAAACTCTACTCCCTCTTTTTGGTAGTTAAATAAATCCGCCTTGATCTCGCCGTAGTCTGGCTTGTGGGTGCTAGCGATTTCTGCCAGCATAGTTTGATTCCAAGCCTCTTCTACTTTTTCATATACCTCTGATCGGATTTTGACGTGCTCCAATTCTTCCGCTGCATTGATAAATTTTAGGAAGTGTTTCGTTTCGGATTCTGGTAGGCTTTGGGATTTACCAAAAAAATTATGAATGAGTTCTGCCGTGTCCCCATCCATAGTATGGGGGTAGTGCCACGTAATTTTATAGTCATTGAGAGGGTCTAAGTAGATTTCAACGAAGGGATAAGTTTTATCTAATTTTTTGTACAGGCGTTGATTCTTCTTCAATTTTTCGAAGGCAAACATAATGTGCTTCGTAGTGCCCAACTTATTTGTTCGGAGGTCAAGGCTGTTGACGTATCCCGTTTCGTTTTCGAAATCCCGCAACGTAATTTTGTATTGAACACCTCTTTCGTTGTAGAGGATATGCTCTCCGTAGATATTATTCGCAAATTCAATTTTATACTTTGCATCCGTAGCGCGCTGTTTCCTTTCTCCCATCACTCGCTTTATCATTCCCGCTCTAGTATATTTTTTTCCCGGAAAATCTTCCGGGTTTCCGATGATAGTGAGTTTGTCATACACTTGCATCAACGCTGCCACGGAGTGCTCATCCCAGTCTATTGTGGTTTTCTTTTTGAGTGGGAAAAAATTATCCTCTTCTCTCGTGATTTTAATTTCTTTTTCTACCTTTTTATCTTCCACTAACACATCGAAGGTAGTTCCTGAAAGTGCCAAAATCATACAGGCATCCTTGCGGTATAATTGCGTTGCTTTTTCGTATTCTCTTTCTGTGATGATTTTATTTTCTCGAATGGATTCTAATTTGGCTTTGATCAGTTCCTGCATGAGTTTTATTTTAAAGTGAATGACTTTTTTGATAAAATTTGCCAAATCTACAAAAAGGCAAAATTGGAAACAATTTTAGAATACACGTTTTTAGAAAATATCCTTTAATTTTGTGCTGTTAAAGATATCTGGTATCTTCAAGTAGATGTCATAATTCATAATCCCCCGAGGTTTCGGGGCAGGCATAATTCTTAATTCTCAACCCTCCTTCAATTCCAATGTTTACCGAAATTCATTATCCCGAATTTTTACCGCATAAAAAATTAGATGAGTATTTGGCTCGTGGGTGGTTTCGTATGGGACAAATGATCTTCACATGTCGGTTTCTTTGTTTTGATGGGAAATTATACACCGCAGTGTGGACGCGCCTTCCGCTTAAAGATTATACCTTCCGTAAAAGCGTTCGAAAAGTTTTGAATAGAAATAATAAGCGGTTTCGAGTGGAAGTTCGGCGAGCTATTTTTGATAAGGAAAAAAGTGAATTGTACCTGATTCATCGTCGAAGATTTGGAGGATACGTTTCTACCAATTTGAGAAAGTCGCTCTTCGGTGATGCGGACTACAATATTTACGATACTTGGGAAACGAGTGTCTATGATGGAGATCGCTTGGTTGCGGCGAGTTTTTTTGATTTGGGTAACAACAGTATTGCAAGCATCATGGGATTGTTTCATCCTGACTACGCCAAGTATAGTTTAGGATTTTATACCATGCTTCTGGAGATTGATTTTGGGAAAAAAACGGGAGCAGATTTCTATTACCCCGGCTACGTTGTTCCTCACTACCAAAAATTTGATTACAAACTCCGAATTGGAGATACTGAATACTACGATCCTGACCGTAGAAATTGGTTTCCCTACGCTGACCTAAAACTAGAAAAATTGTCTAGCAATATTTTAGTTAATAAGCTAAAAGCATTGCAACAATATCTGCACGAGAAAGGTATGGATGCCAGCATTTATTTATACCCACTTTACGAGCGCGTTTTATTCGGGCATGAGTACAAAGATTTTCTTCATAATCCTTTGTTTATCTCTTGCTATCACCAAAAATACCGAAGTATTCTTTTGATCGTAGAATATGATCTTTTTCAAAAAACTTATCGGCTGATTCGAGCGGGAAGGATAGAAAATAACCACGCTGGATTTATGAATGCGATGCGCAATGGTCACGATAGTAAGACCAGCTTCTTTGATTTTTTATTTAAAGAAAAAGTAATATTGGAAACCACCGACTTTGAAACGCTTGCCAAAGAAATATTTAGAAGTTCTAGGTGGCTGCGTGTTTAATTGAAAATTATCCACCCAACTGTGAAGTACTTTTTGTTGATAGTATTTTAGGAATGGTTCAATAATAACTTTACATTTTCTACTTGTTCTTTTTCCTTTCTGCTGCGTTGAAAAGCCTTTGATGCTCTGGCATCAAGCAAGCACAGGATGCCCCGCATCACCTACGTTTTTCGCCTTGCATAAAGAAAAAATAACTGCGCATAAAATGTAAATTTATTAATGCACCATTCCTTACACACAAATATCTTAAAAATAATAAGCCAGATGAAAAGTTGAAGCCTACAAAGAAAACGTACAACTGAAATGAAAAAACAAAGTATTGTCATCTCCTTGTTGTTTATATTTTTTAGTCTAAATGGACAAAATCAATTAAACGGTTATGATAAGATAATAACAACCATTGAGGGGATTGACTATTCTCCAGATACAATAGTTACAATCATACCATATAATAGTAATGATGTATCACAAGAGTCAATGCCATTTAATGTCTTCCCTCCTTTGGCTGTGGATACCTTATGTGATTCAGAAGATAGTTTAATTATTAGATATGAATGGGAGAATACGAAGACCAGCTATTTTAAAGAATTTAGGACAAAAAGTAAATTAGAGAGAATCTCTCTTGGCTATTCAGATATCCAAGATACCTCGTCCTACATGTCGTTTGATTTAAATGAAAAGGGAAATCCAGTTAAAGCTTTCAAAGTAAATCTTGATACAGCTCGATTCCTGTTTTCTGGAGATTTCTCATTAGAAAATATTCAAGATATATTTTCTAATATTCAAAAGGATTCGGAAT
>JBCCJE010000408.1:0-5518 GCA_039027925.1 Bacteroidota bacterium | reverse complement strand
TTTCGAATCCTTTGCTTTTCGAAGTAATTCTGATAAGGTAGTACTATCCTCTTTTATTTCTTCAGTATAGATCGATGCTTTTCCCATTTTGTAAATGTACGAAATAAATCAATTCCGTATAACTATAAAATCTCTTCGTAGTTTTTGTACTCCCCGATTCGCCATCCCGAAATATCTTCCATCCATTTTAAGGCTCTATCTTTCAAACTCATTCTCTTGGCGGTAGGATCAAAGGTAAATTCCCAATTCATTTTTTGAATCCTTTCCTGCATCACTTTGGGATGTGTACCTTCAAATTTTTTCAAACTATCAATTTGCGAATAATCAAAAGTGGCTACGTCTGGAATTTTTTCCGCAACCCACGCATCTGAGTGCCAAAGTTTGTTAAAACTTTTTTGCTTTAACTGTTGGTGCTTCGGATGCTTCACCCAACCGTAATGATAGATGTAGGCATCAATCAATTTTACTTTTAACTTTCTTCCATCCTTTCTAAATCCTTGCGCATCTTTCCACGAGTGGATGCGCTTATCATTGCGAATGATTCTGACTTCTCTACGGTACCATTTTCTGGAATCTCCCACAAAATCATACGAACCGTAAAAATGTTCGTACTTGAATAACAATCCTTCTACATTTTTGTCCTTCAAGTTATTTTTCATGGCTTCCAAAATTTCGGGATGGTATTTTTCGTGAACCACTTCATCTCCTTGGATGTAAAAACACCAATCAGAGTCCTCAGCTACATTTGTAAATGCTTTGTTAGTTTCCTCAGCTAAGACAGTTCCGCCTGCTCTCAGACTTTCGTCCCAAACCGTGTTCACGATTTTTATTTTTGAAGCATTTATATTTTGAATTAATTCTAAAGTTTCGTCTTCGGATTTTCCAACTGCCACCACCACTTCATCACAAATCGGTAAAATGGACTGAATGGCTTCCACTATCGGGTAGTCATATTTTATCGCATTTTTAATAAACGTAAATCCACAGACTTTCATGGTTCTATTTTTAGGGCTTGCCGGAAAATAAGTCATACACTTTTAAGATAGTATTTTTGGTTTTAGACGAGGCACAAAAACAGGAGTTTATCTGGATAAATAGCATGACCGAAGGGCTGCGATTGTTTTTGTAACGAAGTATAAAATCAAAAAGACATCTTCAAATGTATGACTTGTATTTCGGCAAGCCCTTAGTTCAAAAAAGTGTTGATAATTTTCTTTCATTTCTGTTCCAACCAAAAGTTGCATTTCCGTAATTTCGTAAATCTAAAAAACAGAAGATTTCCAAAAAATGAAAAAACTCCGAAGATTACTATTTCGCCTGTTCCTTTTTGTATTAGTTGCTATCGTCGCAGTTGTTACCATCAAAACGGTGAGTTACCCCTCCAAGCAAATTGACGTCACTCCCGTAGCAAAAATCAAAGTTGGTGACGAAGCGATCCAACGACTTTCTGACATCACAAAGATACCAACCGTCTCTTACGCTAATCGAATTGATACGTCAGCATTTTTGGATCTTTTCCAGTACCTTGATTCCCATCTTGTATTTGTAGATTCATTGTTAGAAAAGACGCAGATCAACCAATTTAGCCGTATCTACAAATGGCAAGGTCGAAATACCAAACTTAAACCCTACGTGTTGATTGCACATTTGGATGTAGTCCCCGTCGAAGGAGAAAGCCAAACTCGCTGGACGGAACTTCCTTACAGCGGAAGGGTCAAAGATAATTTTATTTGGGGAAGGGGGACACTCGACGACAAGGGAAGTGCTATGGGAATTTTAGAAGCGGCCGAAATGCTTTTGAGCGAAAATTACGAACCGCAGCGTACCGTTTATTTTGCTTTTGGACACGATGAGGAAGTTGGTGGAAAAAATGGTGCGCAAGCCATCGTCAAATATTTTCAAGAAAAAAATATCAGTTTTGAGTACGTCCTCGATGAAGGATCTTTGATCCTCGAAAATGCTGTACCCGGACTCAATCCTCCCGCTGCGCTTATCGGTACCGCCGAAAAAGGTTACTGTACCTTAAAACTCAATGTCAACGTAGATCACGGTGGTCACTCGTCCATGCCTCCCCGTGAAACTGCCATCGGTATTTTAAGCAAGGCCTTAACCCAACTTCAAGAGCATCCTTTTCCTGCAAAAATTACCAACAACACGAAAGAACTTTTCGATCATTTAGGCCCAGAGATGACATTGCCCAACAAGGCTGTTTTTGCAAATATGTGGTTATTGGATGGTATTCTAAAATCACAATTAGCGAAAAAACCTTCCTCTAATGCCATGATGCGAACGACCATTGCGCCGACAATCATCGAAGGAGGCGTTAAGGATAATGTCCTCCCTACCAACGTGTCCGCCACCATTAATTTTAGAATTATTCCGGGAGAAACGAGCGAAACGGTAATTGATTATTTGAACAAAACTATCAACGATAAGCGCGTAAAAATTTCGAGGATAAAGGCTTCATTCGTAAGCGAGCCTTCCAAGGTTTCCAGTTCTTCTTCTTTTGGATTTAATGCGCTACAAAAAACGACTAAGGAACTTTTCCCCGAAGTGGTAGTGAGTCCGAGTTTGGTCGTTGCGGGAACGGACAGTCGGCACTACGAATCCGTGAGTAATGACATTTATCGTTTTATGCCCATTCAGTTAACCAATGAAGATTTAAAAAGAATTCACGGAATTGACGAAAGAATCAGCGTTAATAATTATAAAAATATGATTGCGTTCTATTATCGTTTAATCATAAATAGTAGCATTTAGTCTTCAATTTTAATACCTAAACGATTTAGAGTTTCTGACTCAATTAGGTTTGATAGTAGTATTGGATTTTTATTTTCAATAAAATACCAAACGTCATTCTCTTTGATAGCAATCAGTTGATTTATAGCATTAATTATAATTGCAACTTCTTTTTCATCTGTACTAATGTTTACATTTTCGGCTCCATGCTCAGACTTTAGGACATTTTTCATAAAATTAACGGTCGTAGTATCACTCTCTACAAAATTCATTTTCATAGTCATACTGTAATCTACTTACTCGCTTCGAATACTATTTACGGGGTTAGTCGTTGCTGCCCGAATAGAATGAAATCCTACCGTTAGAAAGGCAACGCCCACTGCAAAAGCTCCTACCATCAAAAATACCCACCATTGAATTTCCATTTGGTAGGCAAAATTTTCTAACCAACCTGATAGAAAATAATAGGCTACGGGAGTGGCGATGAAAAAGGCGATCAATACCAATTTTAAAAAGTCTTTACTCAACATGGAAATAATATTGACCACCGACGCACCTAGGACTTTTCGAATCCCGATTTCTTTAGTTTTTCTTTGAATTACAAAAACTGTCAAGCCAAACAATCCGATTAAAGCCAGAAACATACAAAGGAAAGTGGCGTAAGTCAGGCTTCTGCCAAAATGCAAATAAGATTGGTATTGCTCGGTGAACGCTTCATCTAAGAAAGTGTAAGTGACTGGGAAAACTGGCTCCATATTTTTCCAGGCATTTGATACGGAGGTCAAAGCATTGTTAATATCTCCCGATTCGAACCGAACAGCTACCCCTCCCATCCACGCTTCGTTGGGACGGGCACAAATGGCTACGGGTGCAATGGAGGATTGCAAACCTTTGTAGTGAAAATCTTCTACTACTCCGATGATAGTACTGTAAGTTTCGTCAAAAGAAAATTTGATGCGATGCCCAATAGGATTTTCTATCCCAAATTTTTGAACGAAAGTCTCGTTGACCACAAAAGCGGAAGCGGTATCGGTAGGATTTTCATTAGAAAAGAAACGACCACTTTTCATTTCGATCTGAAAAGTTTTGTTCCAATCCGTATCCCCAAACAATATATTTACATTTGCGCTCTTTTGCGCTATACCTTCAATGTTCATTGTGTAATTGGAGATAAATCCTCCTGGATGCCGAGAGATTTGGCTTACACCCGCAACGCCCGCTATTTGTTTGAATTGCTCTTTTTTTGATTGGAAGGTCTCTACGTTTTTTTCTTCGTTGATCCTGAATACGGCAATTTGTTCCTCGTTAAATCCCAAGTCTTTTTTCATCATATAATCCACTTGTTGCCAAACTAGCGTCACGAAGAGGACTAAACCAATAGACAAAGCAAACTGCGACACAATCAAAGTATTCCGATAGAGTCCCGTTTTTTTATCCGAAAAAAAATGCTGCTTTAAAGTTTCCGCAGGTCGGATTTTTGAAAAATAAAAAGCAGGAAAAACTCCCGTGGTCAAACCCGTGAACAGCGTTAGGCCAAGAATCAAAACTGGTGTCCAACCCGATAGTAGGGTCATAAAAGAAATAGACCGACTAACGATCTCATTGAAAAATGGTAAAAACAAACCAGCTAAAATTACCGCTACGCCCAACGCCATCGTGGTAGTGACTAAGGCTTCTGATAAAAATTGAGCAATCAAATTTTGGCGAGTAGCTCCTGCCACATTCCGAACACCAATCTCCTTAGCACGTGTGCTAATTTGTGCTGTCGTCAAATTAATGTAATTAATTCCTGCTAAAACTAAAATCAATAATCCAATCAAAGATAACATCGTAATCTGCCAAATATTTCCTCGATTCGCTCCTGTCTCACCTAGATGTTGAGATTTCAAATGAATATCGGCGATAGGTTGTAAGGCCCATTTTGAAAAATTCACATTGGAAATATCATCTCCATCCTCTTCATATTCCCGAATAACATTTTCTTTTGCTATTTCAAATAAAGCATTCTCAACATTCTCTATTTTTGTTTTAGGGCTTAATCGAGCATAGGTACGACCATCACCTCCTGTCCAATATCCTTCTTCTCCTTTTTCGATGATATACATCCCAACATCTAAATGACTTTCTCCTTTTTGTGATTCTAGTACCCCTACAATTTTAATGTTACGAGTATTATCAATTATTATACTTTCTCCAACAGGATTAATATTTCCAAAAATTCTTTGTGCCGTTTGGTAGCTTAGGACTGCTACGTCGATTTTATGATAAGTCTCTCGAACATCACCGTGATTGAGCTGAAAAGGTATTGTTTTAAAAAATGTAGTATCAACAAATGCACTTCCAACAGTATAGTGTTGTTTTTTCCATTCCAATAAGACATCAGCTATTCCTTTAAATTTTGTAGCTGAAACTACTCCAGGAATTTCTTCTCGCATCGCTCTGGCTACAGGGCTTGGAGTAATGAGATTTCCCTTAGTTCCGTTTGCGTAAGGACGATATACTCTATAAATATTTTCATGATCAGGAATCCACTTATCATAGCTGGTTTCATTTTGAACATACAACAAAATAAAAATCCCTACCGTCAACCCCAAAGCCAAACCTATGACATTAATAAATGAAACGAGGCGATTTTTTTTCATTTGCCTCCATGCGATTTTCAAATGGTTCTTAAACATAATTAATCGTTATTAAGGTTATTAGAAGGGTTTACAGTAGCAGCCCTTACAGTATGTAAACTTACTGTTAGGAATGCGATCAATAATGCAATTACTCCAGC
>JBCCJE010000407.1:0-5522 GCA_039027925.1 Bacteroidota bacterium | reverse complement strand
TAATTCTACATTCATAATTCTACATTCATAATTCTACATTCATAATTCTACATTCATAATTCTACATTCATAATTCATAATCCAACCTAGTCTTCGTGCAGCGCAATCGCAGGATTCACCAATGCCGCTTGACGACTTGGATAAAATGCACAAATCAAAACCAAAAGTAGGATGATAGCTGCTGCTGCCAGCATACCGTAATAGTAATTAATATTTTCCATATCGAATAGCTTCATTAAGGGAAACTGTGCTGCGAAAAATAGCCCGACTAAGATGCCAATAAAAGTGACCATCAGAATTTCGCCGATAAATTGGATAGAGATATTATTTTTGGTAGCACCAACTGTTCGCCGAAGTCCAATCTCTGATCGGCGCTTACTGATGTTGTACCACAGTACGCCAAACAAGCCCAACGCTACGTTGATAATGAGAAATCCACTAATGCTCATCAAGGCAATCATGGCGGTCCAAGTAGAGCGACTTCTCCTGATTCTGCGTTGCTCTTGTTTTCTGATGGAGAAATCTGCTCGCTTGGTGATACTTGCAATTAGTTTGTTAATCTTCTCCTCGGTCATAGGACTTACGTCGGGTTTGACTCGAATGTTGGCTACTCGGGATAGTCGCTCCGTCCGAGGTGTATAAACAAATGTACCCAATCTTTCTTCCGAAAATTCCCCCATGTATTTGTAGTGTTCTACCACACCTACGATTTTGACATACTCCGTAAAATCCCCTTCGTTATCTAAGATGAACAAGCTATCAATCACGGGTTTTCCCTTAAAAGATTCTTCTCTGAACTTTTTGGTAATCACCACGGCGTCGTACTTAGCGTTTTTATCGTCAGCGTTGAACCATCTTCCTTCTACTACTTTGATACCGCTGACCTTATCGTAATTTTCATCGGGAAAAAAAATACACGAGCTAAAATCAAAACCATTGTCGTCGTTGCCCGTTACCCACATATTTCCAGAAAAAGGAAATTGACTACTGGTAAAAGAGACTTCTTCGATCTCGGGCAAAGCAGTTAATTCTCGGTACAGCCGATCTTTCATCTCGGCTACTTCGGTGGAGTCATTATCGCTCGAAATTCGGAGAGAAGCCGTCCAAATATTTTCAGTCTCGAATCCAAGCGGAGAATAGTAAACCCTCAAATTGGAAATCACAAATGTCAACACCGAAAACAAAATCAAAAACGAAAAGAATATTTCTAAAAAAAGTAAGAAGTTACTTTTCTTTTTATTCCAGATCAAAGTAAAAATATGCTTAATCATAATTGGTTATTTTTTAAAGCATTAACAATATGAATACGGGACATGCGGTAGGCAGGAATCACGCCCGAAAGAATCCCAAAAAACAAACAAATCAAAACGCTGTAGAAAAATACACGGTAATTAAAACTGAGCAGCGTCCCATCCAAAAAATCACTTCCGTTGATAGTATTGATTAATAACAATGCTAATACAAATCCGATTATTCCTCCAATAAATGTTAGAATGATATTTTCAAAAACAAATTGAAACAATATATTTCCGGCGTCTGCACCAAAGGCTTTTCTAACTCCTATCTCAGAAGATCGCTCCATGATTCTACTGACATTGAGGTTGATTAAATTCAAAGTGGGGAGCATAAAAAATAAAGACAACAAAAAAATAATCACTCCGATAGCTACTCGGTAGCCTTCTTCGGGCTTTTCGTAATCTATCAAATCGCTGGCATACCGCTCTTGAAATGTAGCTGGAAAATATTCTAACTCATTATGTTGTTTGGGATTAGGGAGTGGGATGAGCTTTGTCTTTTTGACTAACTCATCTTTGATCTGTCGAATTTGCGAGGAAGACTCCGCTAAAAATACCGCGCTGAAAGGCCCTGTCAACCTTTCCTTATTACCAAGCGTCCTACTATCCATATTGGTGTAGGGAATAAAAGTAGCCGCTTTTAGCGCCGTAAATGAATTGTTAACCCGGTCCACTACGCCAACTACTTTAAAATGTTTACGATCCAAAATCACTTCTTTACCAATAACCGATTCGTAGCTAGCATCCCCAAAATATTCTTTACAGGCTTTTTGGCTAAGGACCAAAACTTGCTCTTGGTTGGCTACTTGCTGCTCCTTAAATGGACTTCCCGCTAAGAATTTGAAGTCAAAAATTTTCCAAAAATTCGCATCAACGTAGGTGGAAGGAAATGTAAGTTTATTACTATTTAAAAAGATGTCGTAAACTTTTCCGTAAGAGTAAAAAGTCTGCGCCGTCGTGAACGGAACATCCCGAAAGTAGCTGTCCCAAAAAAAGAAACTACCATTACTTTTTGACATAGATCGTCCTGCATCTTGGTAGCGAAAGCCCACGGTATCGTAGGTCATTTTACCATCCAAGAGCAAACTATCTACTTCGGGAATGGTATCTTGATAGCGTCGAAAAGTCTCCACCATATCCACGAATACCATTTCGTCTTTTTGTGTAAGTGGTTTTGCGCCTCCTAATTCTGTTTCGAAAAAGGCGGTAATTAGCATCAATATCATCAGGGTGAAACTGATACCGAACAGACTAATGAAGGTGAAAAACTTCCGCCTCGCTAGTACTTTTATGGCTAGTGTGAAATAGTTTTTAAGCATAACAACCCCTAGTTCCGAATCTTCGAGAAGTCTTTCTCTATGCCTTACGACTGATGAGAAATCTTCTCAATTTTTAGAAACTTCTTACGGGTATTTTATAGAGTTCATTCTGTGTGAAGAATAATCTCTAATGAAGAAATAAAAATTTACCTAGTTCGCGTTAATGCTCCAGCATTGGTGTGACAATTGTGAAGCCTCTGGCTTCTGTTTATTTCAAGCCCGAACATGTACACACCAATGCTGGAGCATTGGCGCGAACGGATTCCCCTTCAGGGGCTAGGGGTCACGATACCTGCGAACCATCAAAAAGCCGCACCAACCGATTCGTCTTTCTCGCCATGCTCTCATCGTGTGTTACCATCACGATAGTCGTGTCATCATCTTGATTTAAGCCCAGCAAAATATCCATGATCTCATTGCCCATCACGCTGTCCAAATTTCCCGTAGGCTCATCCGCAAGTATAATGTTAGGTTTTCCGACGATAGCTCTAGCGATGGCCACTCTTTGTTTTTGTCCACCCGAAAGTTGTCCAGGGAAATGTTTCATTCTATTTTTCAAACCAACTTTCGTCAAGGCTTCCTCCGCTAATTCCCTTCGCTCTTTAGCTCCAATGCCACTTCGATAGAGTAGGGGGAGTTCTACATTATCTCTGACCGACAAATCATTAATGAGGTGAAAACTTTGGAAAATAAACCCCAAGTGTTCATTTCTAAATTTAGCAATGGGTTTTCCATTATAATCCGAGATAGTATTGGGACCAATAGAAATATTCCCTTCCGTAGGTTCATCAATCAGACCAATGATGTTGAGCAGGGTACTTTTACCACATCCCGAAGGCCCCATCACGGAGAGGAACTCTCCCCGCTGCACCTCTAGGTTGATTTTGTTAAGGGCCACCGTCTCGATGGTTTTGGTTCGATAAATTTTGCTGATGTTATTTAACTTAATCATTAGCTTCCCACTCCCTGAAAGAATATTTAATTTCTCCTATTTGAAAAAATTGCGCTCTCCATTCAAGAAGTAATTCGGGTATTTTAAAAGTGAAAAAATATAGTTCATCAATTCTGCAACGTATTTTTGAATACCTTACCCCTCAGGTAGAGGTTAAACTAAAAGTATTTCTACAAGAAAGCGCTTTCGCTATCTACTCTTTAGTAAAACTCTTGTTACATCGGCAAGGGCATGTTCCCCCACCTCAGGCAGCAGGCAGTATCCCCCTTTAGGGGCTAGGGGTCAGGGGTACACCACTGCCCTCCTCTCCTGAAAATCATAAAGCGTAAGATTTCTCAGAGCGTAGTAATTTTGCCAATATTGACTAAGGGTGAAAATATAAGTCCTAGCCGTTTGATCTTTTTCTCGCTGTGCCAAAGTCAACTCTGTAATGTTAATCGCTCCCAAGACAAAACTCTCCTTCGTGATTTCAAATCGTTCTTGTGCTAGTGCTTTAATCTCTTGATCGAGCTGCACTTGTTTTTGCAGATTTTGAAAAGCATCCAAAGTTTGTTTGATGTTGGTTTCCAATTGTAATTTATTTCGTTGAATATTTTTTTGGGAAAAATCAAGTTGTGCTTTCGCCAAGTTGATACTTGATTTTCGGATGCCCCAGTCCACGATGGGAACATTGAGTTGGAGTTGTACGAATTGTTGTTGCTGCGGATCAGCGTAAATATCGCCTACGTTGCCAGCACTTCTCGTCAGTCCAAACGAAGCAAATAAATCCGCTTGAATGCCATTATCTTTTTTAGCCCGATCAACTTCCATTTTGGCTTCTACTACTTGACGGACAAATTGATCTTGCTCAAATCTATTATTTAATCCTTCTTGTAAAGCTATTGTTAAGTCAGCATTGATAAGGGTGGTGACCTCTGGCGTAGTGGGGCGAATCATTTCTCCGTTGTAGATTTTCCCCAAGAAGACGTAGATCGCCGAGGAAGCTAACCGAACCGATTGTTCTGCTGCCGTTTTGTTTTTATTAGAGGAAATCAACTCCAACTGCAACTGAATCAAATCCCTTTTTGAGATCACCCCTAGCTCAAATTTCTCTTCGGCTATTTTCAAAAGCGTCTCGTTACTTGCTTTGTTAGTCGTAGCAATCTGTAGATTTTCGTGAGCAACCAAAAGATCAAAGAATAGGCTGGCCGCATTTAAATTAATTGCTTCTTTATCCGCCGTGTATTTTTTCTCCGCTTCTCGTAGGCGCATCGGCTCCAATTTTTTATCCCATTTCCATTGGTTAAAGGCAAAAAGTGGCTGGAAAAAACCTACTCGAAATGGTGTTCCGTTATACGAGAATTTATCATTGGTAAAATCATCGAATCGCTGTAAGTTAGACTGCACAAAAACGTTTCCGCCCGTTTTCGGAACTACCTGATCCAATCGAAATCCCAATGCAGAATTATTGTTATTAATTCTGGGAAAAAGAATACTTCCATCGGGTTGTTGAATTTCGGCAAAGGTATTTGCAAAGTTGGGAAAGTTAGCAGTTGCCGAAATTTGGGGTTTTAGCCCCGCTCTAAAAATTTGAAAATTCAACTGTGCCGCTCTCCAATCCAACTGTGCTGCTTCGTCTGCAATGGCGTTTTGCTGTGCCATAGCGAGGAAGTTTTCCAAGGAAAGATCCTCTAGTGCGTTTTGTGCCAACAATATATTTGGAAGTAAAATAATTGCTAGCAATAGGCTTACTGATGGTGGGCTAAAGTTATATTTTTGATTAAAATTCATTCTTTTATTTTTTGTGTGTGTAAGATTGAAAAATATCAGTCCAATCTAGTTTTGGACTCAAGATTTCCCTTTTAATAATCTTTCTTTTTCTGTATCTTAATTTGCAAGGTTTTTTAATTTGGAAATGAATTTTTGAATAAAAGGATACTGATGTAGAGAGGGACGACAATTCTAAATAAGTCATCC
>JBCCJE010000406.1:0-5541 GCA_039027925.1 Bacteroidota bacterium | reverse complement strand
TTTTCAATTTTAATAATTCCTTTCCCCCCATAATCTCGTAAAGGTTTTAACACGATGGGAAACTGCGCAGAAAAATTCAGAATATCATCAAGCGACCGACACAACTTCATCGGGGCACAAACGTCAGCGAAGTTGGATAAAAATGCCTTGCTCCCCGTTTGGTAGATTCCGTCGGGATCATTGACAAAGATAATGTTGGGAAATTTATGTTTTAAAAAAATTAAAAAAGACTTCGGGATGGGTGGAGGTAGCCGTAGCCAAGCTACATCGTACGCTTCCAAATTTTCCTTGCGCCGTTGTTGTTGAAATGATTTTCCTTCAGGCGAAAATCCAAAATCTTCCCCCACGGGACTCACCTCCAACCCTTCCGCCGTGTATTTTTGAAAGAAAAAATCATTAGCTGCATTAGCTCTAGTAACGATGTCTATTTTGGCGCAGCGAGGATGCTCCCGCATACGCTGCAACATGACGTACAGCGAGTTTTCTGCGCTGTGATTGGTATGATCTGTCAGGACGAGTACTTTAAATTTTTGCATCAATTTACTTTTATTTCGTTAATCAAGCCTTGGTCGTCGTTCAGGCTTCGGAATAATTTCATACGAAATTTCCCACTTTTGTTCACTAAGGTTTTGGCCATCTTATCAATTGCCACCATCGAAAGTACTGTTTGGATAAAAGCCTCAATCAAGTCATCCAACCCGATGCCGAGTTGATTAAAGTCTCTTCTGTCCATAAGTACTAGCCGATTGGTATCGCTGTCCCAAGAGCCGTCAGCATTTTTGATGGAGAGGTTTGTCCCTAGCATTTTCCAACTATCCGTTCCGTTAGCAATGTTATCCACCAGGGGTTTTTCGGCACGTCGGGCGTAGGTAACTAGGGGGCGAATACCTTTCTCGGTAGAACTCACCATCATCCTGATATCTGCCACAAAGCTGTGATTTTTTTGATTGGGTACGGTGCCTACGTGGTAGAGTTTTCCCGTAGCAGTAGTACTACTCCAATTATAATTGCCAATCAAACTCTGCACGATAAATAAGTCGTAATCAAACTCCATCTCCATAAATTTGTCTAACTCCTCCTCCGTAACAATGGTATAGACCCCCTGCCCCGCATTGCTGTAAGGCACTTTGATTACGGCGTGTCTGCCCATCTTTCGAACCCAAAGGGGAACTTCATTTTTGCTGACGTCCCAGATAGTTTCGGGCGTATTGATCTTTAGACCTGCCGATTCCAATTCGGTATTAAAAATATCGTAAGCCTTCGCCGCAACCATCTTGTTGCGTCCCCCCGCCAAACAAGCGATGGTAGGATTAAGGATACGGGTTTTGGAATGAAGCGGTAGTCTGTTCCAAGGTTTTTGCGTCACGTATCTGAACGCTGCTCTGATCGGAACAAACTGACCGTCTTCTATCCGAACATACATGACCCCATCCCGAAACTGTACGGGCGGGTCAATATCGTCTTTGTAAAATGGGACATAATATACTGGCTCCTGCATGACGTCCGCAATGACCTCGGCGTAGCCCGACACTTCCATTGGATTTTTGTCATACAGGACGGCCAAGCCTCCCTTTATTTTGTGTCGTAGGTTTTTGAGGTAAGGCTTGAAAGTGCGTTCCACCATCAAGCGATAACTACCCTGCTCTTGGTTATCATCCACTAGGGGCATGGACTTTTGACCCGACGGGCAAGAATTATTTTCGATGACGACCATCTGTCGTTTGCCTCCCGCAGAAGTCACATTGAGTAAATCTGCACCGCCCCAAACAAAGTATTTACATTTATAATTAAGTATTTCACGGAGTTGTTCTTTGTCCACGGTAGGGTGCATGTGGCAGTAGCGGGATATGATTCTTTCTTGTTCCAAATTCAGGAAAAAATTAATCATAGGATGGATGGTGGCGTTCAAGGCCTTAGGATACCAATGCCGATGTGCCTCAAATTCATCGGGTTGAATGACCGTAGCCATTCGGGGAGTTGTAGAAATTGTCATGATGTTCGGATAAATTTTCTTATAAAAATTTTTATAGAAATCTCAATCCTCACAAAGACTTTAAAAAGGGTTTTGGTCACTTGGTTGGATAGGTTTTTTTTGGAGGATAGAAATGGAGTGAAAGCAAATACTGAGAAGTGGGGCGGCAAACCCTGAGTGGTAGTTTGTGTTTTTGGAGGATTGAGCGTTTGTATCAACTTTTTCCCTGAATTCAATTTTCTTTACCGTCGCTATTTTTATTTTTAGGAAAAAATAAATCATGAAAAAATCCACTCACCTCGCCATCGTCCAAGAAAGTGCCGTTCATCTTGATTTACCTAAAAGCATGGAAAAGGCGGTTCAACTCATCCAGCAAGCCGCCGCTGCCAAAGCAGAAATTATCGTTTTTGGAGAAACGTGGCTGAGCGGCTATCCCGTGTGGTTGGATCATTGTCCAGATATTGCACGCTGGAATCATCAACCTACTAAAGAGGTGTTTGCAAAGATGTATCAAAATAGCGTGGAAGTAGGAAGCAAGGAAACGCAATTACTTTGTCAGCTAGCTAAAGAAAACAAAATTGTCATCGTGATGGGGATGAACGAAATAGCCAGAACAGGGGTGGGCAATGGAACGATTTACAATACCTTTTTGATCATTGACACCACGGGCGAGATCGTTTGTCATCGTAGAAAACTGATGCCGACTTTCACCGAAAAATTAGTGCACGGCATCGGAGATGGCAAAGACCTCCATGCCGTAAATACTTCTGCGGGTCGAATCGGCGCTTTGATTTGTTGGGAGCATTGGATGCCGCTGACGCGAATGGCCATGCACGAAAGTAAGGAACATATTCATTTCTCCTTATTTCCAATGGTTCACGAAATGCACCAAGTGACCTGCCGACAATACGCTTTTGAGGGAAGGTGTTTTGTGGTGGCGGTAGGGCAGGTGATGCGAGGGAGTGATTTTCCCAATCAATTAAAATTGCCAGATTATTTGGAAGAGGATTCTAGCAAAATGGTTTTGGATGGGCGAAGTTGCGTAATTGCACCCGATGGAAGTTTTTTGTTAGAACCACAAAGTGGGGTAGAGGAGATAATTTTTTACACTATTGACCATATGGAAATGATCTACGAAGAGAGCATGTCTTTGGATGTCACGGGGCATTATAATCGCAGAGATGTCTTTGACTTTAAGGTGAATCGGGAGCGCCGCTGATTGATACGTTTTTTTGTTGCGAACGCCCGTACCGAGGGTTTGGGTACGGGCGTTCGTAGTTTACTTTTTAATCACTTTCCCGATCAGTTGCTTTTCGTCTCCAACAAAGCGAACGAGGTAAACGCCATTTCCCCAACCAACAGTATTTATATTTTGAGTACCCTTGTAAATGTTTTGTTGTAAAATTAATTTGCCATTCAAATCAAAAACAGAAAGCTGTCCGTCCTCAGGAATTTCAAAAGATAAATTATCCAAGAAAGGATTGGGAGCTACCTGCAATAGGTCAATATTCAAATCTTCCGTAGCTACTTGAAATTCTAATTCAAAGAAGCGCTGACGGAACTCTTGGTAGTAAATATTGGCGAGGGTATGATCGTAGATAATTAAAGTATTTTCGTCGTGGACAGAGTTAGCGGAGGCGCTCCAATTATGCGAACCCGTAATGAGTACAGGATTGGTACTTCCCTGCTCGTAATCAATGATGGCGTACTTATGATGTAAGGTAGGGCCATCGGGCCATTGTGAACCGTCGGCATTTTGGTAATCCAATACGTCAACTTCATTTCCCAAAAGAAAATTAAACTCACTTCCATTCACTTCTACGTAATCAATAATCCCTTGGACTTGCACCCCTCTGTCCTTGGCATCTATTACCGCATTACCCAAACTATTTTCTGTAAAAACCAAGACAGCAAAAACCATTTCGTTTTCAGCACCGTCAATGATGGCTTGGATTTTTTGAGCAGTTCCGTCGGTGGGAGAGAAGTATAGTTCTACGGGAATATTATTGATAGAAAAACGGTGAGGAGTATTGTCCGTTTTAGCACTTCCAAACTTAGCGTTGTTCAGGTCAGGTTGTGCCGAAGTCCCTCCCCACATTTCATCAAACTCCAAGGTGTAGGCTCTAGCGAGGGATTGATCTTGAATTGTAATTACGTTGTTATAATCCCATCCCAAATTATTCACGGTATGGTTCATTGAACCAGAAAGCACCCACGCATTATCCACATCATCTCGATCTATCACAAAAAATTTATTGTGCATGATTGGATTTCCAACGTTGCCCTCTAGGTATCCGATACCAGCGTCGAGTCCGTCAAAAACATCATTCGTGCCTTCCGCATCGGAGATGACTCTTACCTGTACCCCACGATTATCAGCTGCATTGATAGCATCTACAATCTCCTGATTTTCGGCTTCGTACATTGTTACGTCGAGCGTTTGTTGCGCCAAATCAATGTAACTGATAATCGTGTCAATGATATGATTCGTCGTGACAGCTAGCTCATCGGTAGCCACGGAATGATCTACCGAATGATTAAAATACACATTGATTTTTCCAGAGCTGTTGGAAGCGGTTGCAACGACTAGCGTTTGGAGTGGCGTCGCATCCGTTCCAGCCTCGGAGGTAGGCTGAACATAATAAATTGTTCCAGGGGTCAGGTTTTCCAAAACCATCTCGTGGGATGTTGATAACGTGGCATCTTCCAAAGTCCCCAATTCCAAAGCGTCTGTGAGTCCGTAAGAAATTTTAGTATTAGCAGGAACGTTAGTCTCCCAAATAATTGTAAGACTATTGTTAAGGATATTCGTCTCTCGGGGTTGAACTGTGAAGTACAACGGTAACTCAATCGTCACATCCTCACTTTCGGAAGGCACTATTTTATAATTGCTAAAGGTGTAAACTAAAGGCCCCGTGACCGCATAATCAATATTCAAAACAGGCGAGAAAGGATACATCAAATCATCCACCCGACACGCCCCACTTCCATCGTTGATTTCCCATTCTCCAAATCCGAGATTGGTATTGGTACAGGTAGCTGCTGCCACCTTGATCAACATCCCTTCGTAATCCTCATTGCTTACCTCGCCCGTCGTCAAAATAATTGGATCGGGTAGTGTGTTGCCAGAGGAGTTCACGGTCAAAGCAGTTAGATCAACTATTTCCGTCATCTCAAAATATTCATCAACCACTCCCTCTACCGTCACCTCATCACCTACCTGAATCTGCGATAAATAAGTCTGGTCATAAATATAAATCCCACTTCGAATGTCATTACCATCCTGAATAAAAAAGGAATTGGAAGCTATTGCCGTCACTACGCCCGAAGTGGTCACGGATTGCCCGTCGTAGGGAGAAGCGTCACCCGTTCCGTGGATTTCAGCGATGGTTTGGGCCTGAATATTTACAAGCGTAAAAAATAAAAAAATGGGAAATAGAATTTTTCTCATGGTGGTATTTTTAAAAGTAAAGGTAATTACTTAGCCAAATTATGGAGCTCTCGTTGGCTTTAAGAACTTTTGCTTTCCTTATCTGCTATCCCGCGAAGTTCTCAAAGCATAGGGCTAG
>JBCCJE010000405.1:0-5545 GCA_039027925.1 Bacteroidota bacterium | reverse complement strand
CAGATTTTGAAGACTCCAACGGTTAAGGATAACATTTCGTCATGGAAGAAAAAAGAATACTACTCGCAGAACTTAATCCTATCGTAACGGAGATGTTTGAGGTAGATTTTTATGGGAAAACTTTGAAGGAAAGAGACGCAGAGAGAGACGCAGAAAGAGATGTAGGAAATGTAATCCGATTATATCAAGCAGGAATTGACTCTGAAAAAATTGCGGAATGGCTAGATCTAGAATTAAACTTTGTCCAAAAAATCATCTCAGATTTCAAAGATTCTAACGATTAATAATAGAATCCTCATGGAAGAAAAAAGAATACCTTTAGCAGAGCTTAGTCCTATTGTGATGAAGATATTTGAACTTGATTTTCACGAAAAACCTTGAGGGAAAGATACGTAGAAACGTAAAAAGCAGTGTTAACAAACTTGTGTTAGCACTACTAAAATATGATAATTCGATACTTATTTTACTGCAATCATTTCCTAACAAATCGCTTTCGCCCGTACAGCACTCCATCCGTAAGTAGTATCTCGTAGCTACCCGATGCGATCTGAGTAACATCAATTACCTCTTTCGTGTAATCCTGATTTTTCTCTAACTTCATTTCTCTAATTAACCTGCCCGCTACGTCAAAGATTTGTAGTCTTAAAATTTTCTCCGTAGGTTGGTTTAATTCGATGGTAAATAATCCTTGATTAGGATTAGGATATAGTTCAAAACTAATGTCAAAATTCAAATCTAAGATAGAAGTGATATTAATGGTCAATGCTATGGAAGTTGCTGAACATTCATTTTCGTCCATCACCGTCACCGAATAAGTACCATTGGGCAAGCCTTCAAAAATATTACTCTCTTGAAAAGTCACTCCGTCAATGCTGTACATCAACGTTCCAGTTCCTCCCAGACCATTAGCAGTTATCGTATTTCCATCTGCCAACGCAGTAACAGAGATAGTTGGTCCGTTCGCAATCGTATAATTTCCTGCTGAAAAAATAGCTCCCGTAGCGTCCATGATAAAGATAGCATAAGTACCTGCACCTAATGTGAACTCATTATTAGCAGAGAAATTAATATTATCCAAACTGTACAAGTAAGGCATTTGTCCTCCCGTGACACCTGCAACTTTAAGTGATCCATTTTCATCTCCAAAGCAAAGTGGATTGGTGACTTGTACCGTCGCACTTTGAATGACGTTGATGGTGACTTGAACCTCGACGGTGCACTCATTTTCGTCCATTACTGTAAAGAAATGTGTACCATTTATCAATCCCGTAAATACATTACTATTTTGAAAAGTACCACCATTGATGCTATACGATAAATTACCGGTTCCCCCCGATCCGTTAATGGTGACGTTATTTCCAACTACGGAGAAGAATGCTAATAGCTCCTCTGGATTTATGATCTCCACCTGATTTGTCGTGATCATATCTCCTATCGCATCCATTACCGTAACGCTATAAATACCTCCATTAAGATTTTCAAAAATTGAACTCTCCTGAAAATCAACTCCATTCAGGCTGTACTGCAGCGGAGAGTTACCTCCCGAGGCAGCTACTACGATGATGCCACCTTGGTCGTCGTGACAATTCATCTCTTGCTCCACTACTGCACTTGCTGACATGGGTACGTAACCAACCTCGATATTATTTTGGGAAATAGTACATCCTTTCTCATCCGTAATTGTAATGTTATAAAATCCATTGGGTAACTCCGTAAATGCACTACTATCTTGTGTAATACTATCATTCAAAACATAAGTCAAACTTCCAGTACCTCCCGTTACGTTCGCCGTAATTATATTGTTAACTACCGTCACGTCTAGGCTTAGTAGTGCAGGATTTTCGAGCTTTATTTCGTCTGCAATGACAATTGTTCCTTGATCGTCTTTTACGGAGACAGCGTAAGTGCCTGCGGCTAAGTTTTCAAAAGCAGGATTTTCTTGATACGCTGATCCATTGATGCTGTAGGTCAGCGGAGGATAACCTCCTGCCCCAACGGCATAAATGATTCCGTCCGTTTCATTGTGGCAACTGATCTGTTTTTCAACTACTGCACTTACCGTGATCGGCTGAGCGGCTATATCAATATTAATCTGGATAATCGAACAGAAATTCTCATCGCTAGTGATTACGCTGTAACTTCCGGGAGCAACATTTTCGAAAATATTGCTCACCTGACTGACTCCACTATTGAGGGAATATTGTAAAATACCCGTGCCGCCACTCGCCGTGATAGTGATCGTATTGCCATTGACTTGGACATCCATCATTAGTTCTGCCGGATTTTCCAAAGTGACTGTGTTGGTTTCCACTTCGGTACCGTTCGCATCTTTTACCACAATAGAATAAGTACCGGCTGGTAACTCATCGAACATAGGATCATCTTGAAATGCTCCCCCGTTTAAGCTGTAAGAAAATGGCGGCGTACCTCCAGAAGCGTTGGCGTAAATCATTCCGTCGCCGCTACCGAAGCAACTCACTTCTTGTTCAATTTCAGCCGTAGCAGTCAATTGCCCACTTGTAATCATTATGTTAAATGTTTGATTAGGAATCCACGCCCCGTCGGAGGAAAATACGTCAAATTGGAAACCATCAGCAGCGGTGGAGTTTCCATTATGAGCATATGTAAATGAATTGTTATCAATATCTGCTTGGGTAAAAGTAGTACCAATGACTACATTGTTTCCACTTAAAGTAAGGCTTCCGTGCGCAGGAAGTGACAACACCACAAAAGTTAATTCTGAGGACAAATTGGTATTCGAAGAGGCTTGTAAAAAGTCGTTAGAAATATTTTTGGTTTCCATTGGACTTATCGTAAATGTATTGTTAGACAACTCCGCAGCACCCGCTGTCTGGCTATAACAAATTTCTAAACTCCAATTATTAATTGTCCCGCCATCATTATTTTCAAAATCCTGTACTTCTAATTTCCACGCTCCGTTGGATGTTCCATTCGCAAAAACGGAAAGCGCATCAATGGGCTGGAAAGTCCCTTCAATAGCGTACGCCACTCCTGCACTACACGAATTTTCAAAATCATCCGCATTATTCTCAGCTTGGTCATCAAATGTTACCGAGATATTATCCTCCTGACATCCATAATCCGAATCGGGTACACCCGGTCGGTCAAGCAAGGTGACACTTGTGCCGTTGGGATTTTCCAAGGTAGCTTTTAAATCTCCGATCCAACTGTGTGCAATGTTGGTGGATACCTTTACTGCCGAAATAGGTAATTGGTCATTTACCTGAAGCGTAGAATTTATAGTAGGTGCTCCCGATGCAGAAATATCTACGGGAATATCTATACTACTGTAGGTGTTGCACCCTTCGCCTTTAGTTTGGAAAGAAAACCAACTGGGCAAATCACTCTCTCCGCAATTATTGGCAGCCTTTACCCGCCAATAATAAACCGTCAATGGTTGTAGGTTTTGCGGCGTAAAAGTATTGTTACTAACCGTGGTTGTCTCTACGATCGTATTTCCAAAAATAGGCGAAGTAGCTATTTCAACGGAGTACCCTGTAGCCATCGGATCATTTTCCCAGTCTAACACTACTTCTACATTTTGCTCCGTTGCGCCTAGGGCGGGACTATTTAGCGTGACTACTTCGGGAATAGTATTGTTGACAACCAAGGTAACCATTTGCTCAATGGTGATAGAAGGAGCCGTTGCGAGTACTTTTATTTCGTAAATTCCATTAGGTACATTTCCCAAATTTTCTACATTCAAAATCGTAGTCGAAGTAGGGATAAAATTATTTTGGGAAAAGCTAGCTGTTGCTCCATCGGGAACATCCTGTGCGGTCAAGGTCACACTCTCATTGAATCCTGCGATGGCATTCAAATTTAGCTCAAACCCCGTCATCCCAATACTTCCACAGACATCTTGAACGTCGGGCGTAGCGAGCATCGAGAAGGTTGGACTACTGGTATTGTCAATTGTAAAGTTATTGTTAGAAATATCGTAGAAGATATTATCCGAACAAACTACCATCACTCGACAAGCAGCACTTGCCTGATCAGGAACGAGTACATCGTGTGCCCCGTCGTTGGGAACATTACTCGCCAAAGTAGTTGGATAAGTGAGTCCTCCATCAAAGGAAATCATAATATCAACGTGAGCACAGTTGACGGGTGCTTGGTCTGTTTTCGCCACATCCCACGTTACGGTCTCCGCTGATCCAGCAAACCACGTCATACTGGCGTTGGGTACTTCAACCACAAAGGGCCCTGCCCCGTCGGAAAAAGTCAAGGTAACATCATCTTCTGATGTGCATCCACTTCCTGCGTGGTTATCTCTCGCCGTTACTCTGAAATTCATTTCTCTTGATGTGGTTGGTAAAATTTCCCATTGGTCGGCTACCCCATTGACGACATCACTTAATTTGGGAAAATAGCGGTGAGCATCTCCCGTAGGTGCGTACGACCTAAATGTAGGTCCATCCGTATTATTAGCAACGGGCGGCATCGTAGTAATTTCGTTATCCATCTGTTCCCAACAATACGTCAAAGCATCTCCGTCCGCATCACTCCCGTCTGCCGTTAGTTTGAATGGAGTACCTATCGGCAACACGTAATCCATTCCTCCCGATACCGTCGGATTATTATTTCCAGTATTAGTTAGTACGGCGCAAGCATTTCCCGTAGAGTTATTGATATAATTGGAGACTTCTTGAATGCTCACGGCGTGGAAGTAAGCGTCGCTGTTGAACTGTAGATTAGGAGCACAAATGCCTGCGTACGCCATGATTGTAGAACCGCTTCCTGGCTCCATCGCCGTAGTGTTACTTCTGTTACCTCCACAACTGTTATTAAAAGTATGATTCGCTCCGAACTGATGCCCAAGCTCATGCGCCACATAATCCACATCAAAAGGATCGCCTACGGGATTGTTCGTACCCGTCACTCCCCGACCTTTGTTATTATCATTACACACTACGCCTAATCCTGCTAATCCACCACCACCGGTACTGAAAACGTGACCAATATCGTAGTTGCCATTGCCAATGATATTATCACATTGAGTCTGACTTTCGTTAATCAATTGACTGGTAGAACTATCATCGTAAGGATCGGTGCTGGCATTCAGATAGATCAAATTTTCGTTATTTGCTACCAATACCATATTGACATTGAAGTCCCGCTCAAAAATTCCGTTGACCCTAGTCATCGTAGTATTCATGGCAGCCATGACCGCCGCTTTAGTTCCTCCGTGAAATTGAGCATACTCACCCGTGCAGGACAATGCCAATCTGTAAGTTCTCAATTGGCAGTCACCTGCCCCTTGCGGCCCGACGTTTGGTCCATCGAGGATAATCCCATCATCATTAATGTCATTATGAAAATGGCAAGTAAAATTATTATCTATCTTTTGGTAATCACTTTTGTAGTAAGCCATGTAATGTTCTGTATCTGCTTTCGAATAAGGATCAATAAAAATGGAATTTCCATTGCCCGTGATCACAAAAGCGTGAAATCCAAATTGGGTCACATCAAATCGTAGGCTCGCCGTAGGATCATCCAACCCAACTCCTGCGTAGGAACGGAT
>JBCCJE010000404.1:0-5552 GCA_039027925.1 Bacteroidota bacterium | reverse complement strand
GGGAATGGAAAAATAATAATTTCCCATTCCAATAAAATTATGGAAAATAAAAAAGATCATATCAATCAAGAAATTCAAAAAACGATGGAAAGTATCGGTCACATCCAGCGGGTCGAAGGCAATCCATTTTTATATACTCGCCTGCAAGAGCGATTAAAAAAAGCGCGCAAGGGTAGCGATGTAACAATAAAAAAACATTTTCCAGTTTGGCAGTTCGCAATGGTTATTTTTTTACTCCTCATCAATAGTGTCGTACTATTTCAAGCGGGCTATTTTGATCAAAAGAATACTACGACGAGCGAGGACATCACGCTAGATACTTTTGCGGAGGAGTACGCCTTGAGTCGGGAGGATGAAGATTGGGATTATTTAAGTTTGAATGATTAAACCCAGCGATTATGAGTTTTTATAACAATAAATACACAAAATATCTGATTGGTGCTTTAGTACTTATGAATACGGTTTTGCTTTTTGCTTTTTTTACCGTTCGACCACCCGAAAGAGGTCAGCATCCCGATAAGCACGAAAGAAAAAGAATTGAGGCATTTTTAAAATCCGAATTAAACCTTTCGAAAGAGCAGGTAGTCAAATTCAAAGAATTGCGGGAGGCGCACTTCGCCGAAAGGAGAGCACACTGGCAATCCATCAGACCACTCAAAAAAGAAATGATGGAAGCCCTTTCTTCGGAGACTCCCGATACGCTTCAAGCTAAAAGTATTGCTGACCAAATAGGTCAACTAGAAGCCGAAAAAGAAAAAATGTTGATTGATCATTATTTGAAATTACAAGCGGAATGTACTCCTGAGCAACGGGAAAAACTCGCGGACGTTTTTCAGAGAGCTATGAAGCCAAAAAGATTTCACAAAAAAAGAGGGGAAAGAAAAAGAGAGGCGAATTGACCGACTTAGAAAAATACTATCCTAAAATTTTTTTTCAAATTAACTTGTGCTACAATCAGTAGGCAAGTTTTAAAAATCAAAAAAGTATGAAAAAGATAATGATGTTGGCGCTTGCGCTAATGGTGACAACTATGTCCTTTGCCCAAAGACCTGATCGAGCGGAGCGACCAAAACCGAATCCTGAGCTCAGGAAAGAAATGCAGGCGTACATTGAAAAAAATGTAGTGCCAGTTTTACAAAAAGCCCAAGCAGCATTCGATGCAGAACTGAGTGCTGACGATTTAATATTTATTCAGGCTAAGCGAATTGAGGCTGCCGAAATCAGAGCCGAAAGAAAAGTGGAACACGAAAAAAGAATGGAAGAACGGGCAGCCAATCGTCCAAAAACAGAAGAAGAAAAGAAAGCCAGAAAGGAAAGATTTGAAAATATGACAGAGGCCGAAAAAGAAGCACTGCGAGCAGAAAGAATGGAAAAGCGGAAGGCAATGCGAGCAGAAATGAAAGCAAAACACGGTGACTCCAAAAAGGAGGTGAAGGCATTCATGACCCGCAACGAGGCACTAATCAAATCAACGATGACTGACCTCAAACCCAATTACGAAAAGTGGATTGCCGATCAAAAAGCGATCCTAGAAAAGTACCGACCCGAGGATGCCCCTACGATGAGCGGTAGAAAAAACAAAGGTAAAATTGGACTTTTTGGTCTTGAACCACATCATAGCAAACGACACCAAAAGGGAATGAAAGGAAAGCGAGGCAAGAGAGATACCGAGCGTCAAGGTGCGGAGAGAGGTGAAAAAAAACAGCGTAAAAAAGGAAGTAAAGTAGCCGTAGCTTTTGTGTTGTGGGATGGAAGTGTACCTACACCGCCCGCCGAGATGAGAGAAAATATGGGTACTAGTCCATCTTCTATCTCAAATGGGAATGTATTGTTACAGCAAAATTATCCGAACCCCGCAAAGGATATTACTCAAATAGAAATTGAAGTTCCCGAGGGCATTTCTCAGATGGCTCTTATCGTTACGGACATGAATGGCAAGGTGGTGCAACGATTGAACTTGGCGAATCTGAATACTGGAAAAGAGATTATCAACTTGGATGTGAATGATCTTCCCAACGGACAGTACTTTTACACTATTGAATACGCCGGTGGAAAAGCAAGTAAGAAAATGACGGTGAGTCATTGATGGGGTAGGATTTAATTTTCCCCGTAACAGGAAGTTACGGGGAAAGTGTCCCATTACGGGGTAACTTCCCGTTACCCCGTAATTTACTCAACGG
This sequence comes from Bacteroidota bacterium, assembly GCA_039027925.1. Classification (GTDB taxonomy): domain Bacteria; phylum Bacteroidota; class Bacteroidia; order Chitinophagales; family Saprospiraceae; genus CAJQQY01. The sequence continues at coordinate 3,372 of JBCCJE010000404.1, read as the reverse complement.
ACAGTACTTTTATACTATTGAATACGACGGTGGAAAAGCAAGTAAGAAAATGACGGTGAGTCATTGATGGGGTAGGATTTAATTTTCCCCGTAACGGGAAGTTACGGGGAAAGTGTCCCATTACGGGGTAACTTCCCGTTACCCCGTAATTTTAATCTCTTCCTTTTACCCCGTAATTCCTTCCCGTTACCCCGTAATTTCTCCCCAAAACTTTTTACTTCGACATCAGATACCCGTACTCCTGCAAACGCGTTTTGAATTTAGTCAAATTTCTTCTAGCGACTAGGACTTGATAGCCTTCTGCTTTCATCACTATTTTTTTGAACACATCGTCCTTAGCAATCAAATTAATCAAAGCAGGATTATCTTCGGGAATTTTAAAAATACTAACGTTGCTTACCTTTCGAATGGGGTCAATTTTTTGTTCTAGCTCTTTAAAAAACGTGTTCCAGTTTTCGGGTAAATCTTGACCTACCGATTGCTTGAATAAATTAATCTTAGCTTGCAGATCCTCTTTATTAGCCACACTCTTTAGAAAAATACCAAAATCAGTTCGAAAACGATTAGGCGTCACCTTGTCCGTGAAGGGCTCTAAGATGACCGCAGCCGTAGGATCATTTTTATCAGAAATGATGGTGAGCGAATCTTTGGAAAGTTTGATTTTAGTATCTGTGATCTCAGAAGGCATTTCGTATTCGGAAGTCCTCCCTAGCAAGTGGGCACCAAGTGAAGTAAGTCTGACATACTTTAAGCCATCGTGGTAGGAGTAGGCTGTTTTGCTGAGTTCCTCAATATCGGGCGTATCGTAGGCTACATCTACTAGGCCAAAAGCAGCAAATAAAAAGAACGTACCTTTCAGGAGAGGGCGAGTAATGGCATCATCATAATCTTTGATTTGTATATATTTTTTTTCTTTATACTTCCCCCCCTTCCATTCTGACATCACCTCGTAGTACAGTCGGTTTTCGGCAAGATAATTACTCACCAATCCAATATTGATAAAATTATATTTTATCATCAGTTCAATATTCTCCATACTCACCCATTCGTCTTGCGGGAGTTCATTAAGGATGTCCCATAATGTTGGTTCTACGGGGAAGGCACTTTCGTAATGCTTCAAACCAACCCCCTTGAGGTGGGTCATAATTCCTAGTAAGCTGCTAAAGTACTTTGGATAGGTTTCATTAAAAAGTGCTTTAAAAATATCGGTGCCAGTGAGCGTAGCAAGTTGCTGACGGTTCTTCAGCATTAAGCTGGCAATCAAATTAGTTCTAATGGTCTTGAGAGGTTTGTCCACCAATTCGATGGGATAGAATTCTTTGAGGTTGAGCTTACGCTGCATCTTTCCGAGCGTACTTGGTTGAGGTTTAAGTTTAGAGGAGGTTTTAATTTGTCCTTGTTTTTCGTAAGCGATGATGCGTTGTATTTCTAAAAAAATATCTTGCTGCCCAGTATCGTAAATAAATTCGGTCGGCTCTAGTTTTTCTACGGGTTCTATTTTTGATCCTTTGGGGGGATCGTAAAATTGACTAATGTGATGGCGTAATTTGGGGAGGATAAACAATGAGTAGTTGGGTTTATTTCTTCCGTAGCCATAGCGATTGTGGTTAATTACTTTAAAAAATAAAAAAGGTTTTTTGATTTCGTGCCTTTCAAAAGAGTAATTGGATCTAACACCTATCTCTTCTGTTGTATAAATAACGGTATTAAATTTTTCTTCAATCTTATCTTGACTCAGTACCTCTTCCCAAATCAGGGCATCCAAGATTTCTTGAACTTCCGTTTTTAAAGAAGCTCTAAAGGCACGAAATAATTTTTTAGTCAAAAAAAGAACTGGAACCAGTGCTGTCATATCAGTTTTTGAAAAACTCTTTTTCTCTTTTGTTAAACTGACAAGTTGCTCTGATATCCCTTCCTCTAAAATCAATTTTTCGTGCTGCGAAAAAAAGTTTTTCATTTTGGTATGAAAACTTTTTCTCAGCTCTTCTGAAGTATAATTTGTCCAAAAGGCTCCGCTCAGCACCCTGTATGTTTGTTCTGAATAATTCATTGGGGAGAAGTTTTATCTTTATTTAAAAATAAAATCAATGTCTTCTTCTGAAAGTGATTTTAAGGATTCGCCATCCGAACCAATAATATCATCAAACAATTCTTTCTTCTTTTCTTGTAACTGAACGATCTTTTCTTCGATGCTGCCTTCCGTAATTAATTTGTACGCAAGTACTTTGTTTTGTTGACCAATTCGGTGCGCTCGATCTATCGCTTGATTTTCGGTAGCGACGTTCCACCAAGGATCAAAAATAAAAATCGTATCGGCAGCGGTGAGGTTAAGTCCCGTACCTCCCGTTTTTAGCGTCATCAAAAACGCCTTGCAGTTGGAGTCGTTTTGAAATTTTTGCACCAACGCCTGCCGATTGCGAGTAGCCCCCGTCATGGTGACGTGTTCGATGCCCACGCTTGCTAGCTGTTCGGAAACCAACTCAATGGCGGCGAGGAAATTCACAAAAATCAAAACCTTATGCCCATTGGCAATGGAGTCCATCAATTGATCTTGAAGGAGTTCACGCTTGGGCGAAATAATTTTTCCATCACTAAAATTTTCGGGGGTGGAGGCAATCTGTCGCAGTTCGTTGAGTGCCTGAAAAATAAAAAACCGAGACTGCTGCAATCCCCTCGAAGCAATGGAACTATCAACGGCCTCCTTGTAAAACATCCGCCGCTGCTCGTATAATTTTCTTTGCGCAGCAGACATTTCCACAAAGAGGGTCTGCTCGATTTTATCGGGCAAATCTTTGAGGACATCTCTTTTTAGTCGCCTTAAAATAAAAGGATAAATTTTTTGTCGAAGCTGTCGGATGGCTTCTTTATCATTATTTTTTTGGATGGGGTAGAGATAATTTTGGTTGAACTGCCCGACCGTTCCAAACATGGCTGGATTTAAAAATCGAAATAACGAATACAATTCCCCTAAATTATTTTCGATGGGCGTGCCACTCAGCGCAAGGCGATGTTTGCTCTTCAAAAGCATGACTGCCTTCGTCGTCAGGGCTTGGATATTTTTGATATTTTGGGATTCATCCAAAATCAGATAGTGAAATTTTTCCTCCTTGAGTTGTTCAATATCATTGCGCATTAAGGCGTACGTCGTAAAAATCAGATTGGCTTTTTTGGCTGCTTCCAAGTCTCGCGTATTACCGTAGTAAGTGTACGTAGAAATTTGGGGCGCAAATTTTTTGATCTCTGCGTTCCAATTAAACAACAAACTCCGAGGCATCACAATCAAGCTCGACATTTTTTCTTTAGGATAAATCGTTGCAAGGATGGTTATCGTTTGTAGCGTTTTCCCTAGTCCCATATCGTCCGCCAAACAGC
>JBCCJE010000403.1:0-5576 GCA_039027925.1 Bacteroidota bacterium | reverse complement strand
TTTAAGTTAAATAAAAACTGGTCTTTGAAAATATTATTTAAAAAAAGTGTAGAAGTTATTTGATCTATAAGCAATTATGATTTGGTGAAGAAAAAAATCAACGAAATCGGATTTCTATTAATATTTATCCAAAATCTATACCCAAGATAAGAGAATATTATAATTGAAGCTACTTTTTTTCGGAGCATTATGAAAAAATTAACAAAAACGTTAAATGTCTTACACTTATTGCGAGTAGCCAAAAATCCCTTCTAAAAGTCAAAGCTAAGTACCAATATTCGGGGGGATCTAAATGAAGACGAAAGCTGGTATTCGTTCGCCGTGAAGTCTCCATCATTCTGATTGATTCTGTTGTAAGTTGTCCTGACAACATATCCCGCTTCGGTGAAAATAGAAAACCTTTTAGATATTCGATATTGTAAGCCCAGCAAGGCTTGTCCTCCAAGTCCTATCTGGAAAACGGAATTGGAATTGATGTTATCAACTTGAGAATAGTTATACTGAAAGTTGGTTAGCACTTCCCATCCGTAAAAGAGATTTAGATTTTTTGCGATGGGGGTATAGAATTCTCTTCCAATTCCAAAGTTGATACTAGCCAATCTGTTGGACATATCATTATCCGTATCTCTTTCCCTTAATAATATTCGAGCACCCAGACTGATTCGTCTCTTTTTCTTATCATCTCCTTTCCGTAAGTATAAGAAGGTACTAGGGTTGATTGCCGCCCCGTCGTTACCTAGCAGCAAGGTAACCAAACTGGTAAAATCTACGCCTACCTGCCGATCATACGTTGCGTTGGAGGTTTTGGACTGCGCAAAAATGAAATTTCCCAAAAGAATAAATGTGAATAGTGCTAATGATTTTTTCATTACAAAGGTTTTTTTAGTTAAAAAATGAAGCTGCAAATTGGGAAGATCATTTTGAAAATAAAATATCAAATGGCTCATTTAATCTGACATTAACGCTCCTTAATTTTGTTAAAAAGGGAATTTTAACGTTCACATTTTCTTAAAAAAATGGCTCGAATATCGCTACCTTACGTCAATGTTCAACGTCTTCATCAACGTGATAACAACTTGTTAAAAAATTGGAAAGCCGTAGGAGAAAGCCTAATTTTGAACCACTACTTTAAAATCATTATTTTTTAACTAAATCGTAATCTGTCATGAAAAAATTATTTCTATTTATAGCATTCTTTGGCTGTGTAGCCTTTGCTGCCAACGCACAATCTTGTAGTAAAAAAACTGCGACCGCATCAGGCTGTTGTGCAAAAACGGCTGCCGCTGCGGCAAAGTTAGCAGCCGCAGATGACACTATCGAAGCAAAAACTTGTAGTAAATCAGGAAAAGTAACTTACTACAAAAATTACACTTGTAGCGTATCTGGAAAAACTACGACTACCCAAGTGAACTACGATGCTGCTACGCAAAAGTTTGTCAACGTTTCTCCTTCGAAAATGGCAAAAGAAAATGCTAATGGTGGGAAAAATGCAAAGAAAAGTTGTGCGCCCACTGCCTGCACCAAAAAGTCCGCAAAGACGGTGAAGACCACCAAAACAGTCAAGGCGGTAAAGACTTCTGCAAGTAACAATTAGGTCTGTTTATTTTTTTCGAATACAAAAAAGGCTTTCGGAGTTAGTTCGAAAGCCTTTTTTGATGGGTGTACTTACATCAATTCCTCCTCCTCAAAAAATCGCTCCTCGAAGTAAGCACGCAGTAATTGCCGAGTGACATTTGATATATTTCTTGGCAGATCAGATTTGTCCAGCCATACCGTTTTTTTGAATTTATCGGGTTCTTTTGTTTCGATGTTGCCCTTCCATTTTTTGGCTCGGTACAGTAAGATCAACTCTTGATTGAGGTCTCTTTTGTAGATGTGTCGTAGTCGAAGATGCTTGGGCTTGATGTGAATATTGGCTTCCTCTAGGCTCTCTCTGATGATGGCGTATTCTGGCGATTCTCTTTGTTCCACCTTACCGCCGACTAGGGAATAGCCACCCCCATTCTGAAGGGTTTTCTTCAAAAAAAGAATCTTATTTTCGCTTTCCAAAATCAATCGGACAACAATCGTAGTCTTTTGTTTACTCATGCAGCATTTCGTTTACTGAACAAATATATTCGAAAAACCTAGAACATCGCATCGAAAACCCATCAATTGCCATAAAATCATTCTTTTTTCACCACAAAAAAAAAGGCATTCACCATTTCCACTTTATCATCCACCATTTCGATCTTAAAAGATGAGGCAAAAAAACCATCTTTGTACACATTATAATATGCCTATCGAATTTAAAATCAAGGCGACCTAATTACATTTTTCAACTGTTGAGGTAGCTGAACAAATTATCAGGAGAAAATAGAAAATGGTAAAAACTCATCTCTTGATACTTTGCATCTTCCCCTCCTAAACAAACATTTTAGTTATGGATTTATTTGCAAAAATTGAAAATTACAACTCATCGCTCGGACGCTACGCCGAGAATGGCGGCGAAGGTTATTTCATCGCGCCCAAACTAGAGGGCCCCATCGGAAACAGGATGATGTTTCAAGGCAAAGAGGTTATTTGTTGGAGTGTCAATAATTACCTCGGTTTGGCCAATCTTCCCGAAGTCCGAGAAATGGACGCACAAGCTGCCGCTGACTGGGGGCTAGCCTATCCTATGGGATCCCGATTGCTAACTGGAAACTCTACACAACACGAGCTGCTAGAGCAAGAGTTGGCGGATTTTGTGGGGAAGGAATCTGGGGCACTCGTGAATTTTGGCTACCAAGGAATAGTGTCATCCATTGATTGCTTGGTGAATCGGAGAGATGTCATCGTTTACGATGCTGAGAGTCATGCGTGTATCCTAGACGGAGTTCGGTTGCACATGGGCAAGCGTTACGTATTCGAACACAACAACATGGAAAGCCTAGAAAAGCAATTGCAAAGAGCGACTAAATTGGCCGATAGCCAAGGCGGTGGTATCCTCGTAATTTCCGAAGGGGTATTCGGTATGAGTGGCGATCAAGGAAAACTACGAGAAATAGTAGCCATGAAAGAAAAATACGATTTCCGTTTGTTCGTTGATGATGCTCACGGATTTGGGGTACTCGGAGAGCGAGGAGCGGGTGCATGTGAAGCGCAAGGTATCATGGACGAGGTGGATGTCTATTTCTCCACCTTCGCCAAATCCATGGCAAGTATTGGTGCTTTTTTCGCTGGCGACAGAAATATCATGCGGTACATGAAGTATAATATGCGATCACAAATTTTTGCCAAATCATTGCCGATGCCCTACGTCGTTACGGCTCGTAAAAGGTTGGCGATGATAAAAGCATCAACCGCTCAGAAAGATAAATTGTGGAATATCGTCCACGCCTTACAATCAGGCTTGAAAACTAGAGGATTCGATTTGGGAAATACCAATAGTTGTGTGACCCCGGTTTACATGAAAGGAGAGGTGGAAGAAGCGCAAGCGTTAGTTTACGACATGCGGGAGAAACACGGCGTATTTTGTTCTATCGTAGTGTATCCCGTAGTGCCCAAAGGAACGATCCTGCTAAGGTTGATTCCCACTGCTGCCCATACTTTGGAAGATGTAGAGACCACACTCGAAGCATTCTCCGCCGTGGCTAAGCGACTAAAAGCTGGCGATTACAAAGTGGAAGCAGCTAATTTCTAGATTACTTATTTTACCATTTTCATATTTCCCGCGTTTCGATAATCGTAGCGCGGGATTTTTGTTTAGTTAGCGAGATAATTCATAAGCTACAAAGTCACCAAGTCACGAAGAAAAAACTTAGTGCCTTAGCGACTTAGTGGCTATTTTTTACAATACGAAGGAAAAACTTAGTGCCCTAGTGGCTATTTTTTACAATACGAAGAAAAAAACCTCGTGCCTTATCAACTTTCAAAATCTTATAACAATGAAACTTCATTGCTCCGTTATTTTCCTTGTACTGATGACCTTTCTTTTTTCATGTGAAAAAAATAAACCACCAATGGCATCCATCGAATCAGGAGTTTCTAAAATGTTAGCGGACGAGCGCAAAGCAAATATTTCCAATGTCCGTTATGATTTGTTTTTCGATATTCCAAAAGTAATAGATCAATCCATAGAAGGGAAAAATGGAATTGCCTTTGAGTTAAAAAATACAGACGCAGACGTATTGTTGGATTTTCAGAATGATAAAGCGGCGGTGAAAAAAGTGATAGTCAATCAAACAGAAATCGAACCCCAAGTGGTAGCGGAGCACATCATTATTCCCAACGCACATTTGATAAAAGGCAGCAACAGCGTTGTCATTGACTTCACGGCTGGCGAAAAAGCACTCAATCGCAACGAAGACTTTCTCTACACTCTTTTTGTGCCCGACAACGCTCGGAGTGCTTTCCCTTGTTTTGACCAACCCAACATCAAAGCAAAATATACCCTTTCGCTACGAGTGCCAAAGGATTGGGAAGTGTGTGCGAATTATCCCCTGAAAACAAGTAAAGGTGATGGTAATCACACCTATCATAATTATAAGCCAACGCCTCCCATCTCCACTTACCTCTTTGCCTTTGCAGCTGGAAAATTTCAAAAAATAACGGAAATCATTAACGGTAGATCTATGACCATGTACCATCGGGAAACCGACGAAGAGAAAGTAAAAAACAATGCTTTTACGGTTTTTGATTTACACGCTAAGTCTTTGGATTGGTTGGAGAAATATACGGGGATTCCGCTTCCGTTTGAAAAGTTTGACTTTGTCTTGATTCCCGCTTTTCAGTTTGGAGGGATGGAACACCCTGGAGCTATTTTTTACAAACAGCGTTCTCTTTTCCTCGACGAAAACGCAACGGTCAACCAAAAGATGTCTCGCAATTCGTTGATCGCCCACGAGACGGCGCACATGTGGTTTGGTGATTTGGTGACGATGGATTGGTTCAATGATGTGTGGCTCAAAGAAGTCTTTGCCAATTTTATGGCGGCTAAAATGGTAAATCCCAACTTCCCAGAAATCAACCACGATCTTCGATTCCTAGCCCGACACCAACCAACTGCCTACGGCGAAGATCGAACGGCGGGCACCCACCCGATTCAACAAGTGTTAGACAATCTAAATCAAGCCAGCCTGATGTACGGGCGTATCATTTACCAAAAAGCACCCGTGGTGATGAATCAGTTGGAGGAAATGACGGGCGAAGAAAAATTTCGAGAGGGTATGCGGGGGTATCTGCAAAAGTATGCTTTCGATAATGCCACTTGGGACGACTTGATTACGATCCTAGATCAACGTATTGATCTGGATTTAAAACAATGGAGTCGGGCGTGGGTCAAAGAATCGGGCATGCCTCACATCCAAGCCGATCTTCAAACTGCAAATGGAAAAATTACAACGTATGATTTATCTACAAAAAATACGACTTCGGGCGGGAGTATTTGGAGTCAAAATGCGGAACTTGTTTTTTCCAATAGTCAAAAAATAGAAAGACAAATTTTATTGATTGACGCCCCCGAAAATAGGGTAGGGGCGTTGATTGGAAAAGCTGTTCCCAATTTTATTTTACCAAACGCTTCGTCGAATGGATATGGATTTTTTGAGTTGGAT
>JBCCJE010000402.1:0-5579 GCA_039027925.1 Bacteroidota bacterium | reverse complement strand
TTTATGCGTAGTTATTTTTTCTTTATGCAAGGCGAAAAACGTAGGCGATGCGGGGCATCGGCGTCCCGAGTACTCGGGATCAACGCAGCAGAAAGGAAAAAGAACAAGTAGAAAATGTAAAGTTATTATTGAACCATTCCTAAGCAACAATAAAGCAAGTTGGCTCGTAAAAAAAGAACAATATCTTTTACAAGATTACCTATCACGTTTTAAATATTTTTTAAAACCTCCACTTGGATTAGGAGTGGGAAATTAATACATGTAGAATTTTGATGAAGGGATTTCTCGCCTGCGCCGCTTGCGGGAAATAGACTGTCAAAACTGCATTTATTATTTTTCCATCCCTTAGAGTTTTGAAAAGAAAAAGAGGAGTGCACATTCTGTTCGTTCAATTTTTAAAATGAAAAAACTCTAAAACTTAAATTAATTTTCACATAAAAATTATTCACAAATGACTTTTACTATGAAAAAAAATATTTCACTTTTCACGTTTGTATTTGTTTTGTTATGCTTTTCTAATATCGTGATGGCACAGCAAAAACCAATCAAATCTTTTCAGGATTCTGTCTCTTATGCCTTTGGGTACATCATCGGTAAACAAATGCTAGAGCTAGGCGATGTTAACAAAGATATTTTGATCAAGGCGATCAACGATCAGCACGGGACTGCGCAACTCATGGATGAGAAAATGGCCAAATCCCTACTAGCAAAATCTCGTCAGAAAAAAGATCAAGCAGCGAGAGAGTTGGCTGCAAAACAAGCCGTAGAGAATAAAAAACTGCAAGAGGAATTTCTGACTAAAAACGCTAGAGAAAAAGGCGTGGGCACTACCCCCAGCGGACTTCAGTATAAGATACTGAAAGAAGGAAAAGGAACACGACCCAATGCTACCGACGAGGTGAAGGTGCACTACGAAGGTCGCCTGCTGGACGGGACTGTTTTTGATAGTTCTATCAAACGAGGTGAGCCTGCTGTTTTTCCTCTAAACAGAGTCATCAAAGGATGGACGGAGGGTGTCCAACTCATGCAGATTGGTAGTAAGTACCAATTTTTTATTCCTGCCGAATTAGCCTACGGTGAGCGCGTACAAAAAAACATTCCACCAAATTCTCTGCTAATTTTCGACGTGGAGCTATTAGCGATAAGAGTACCAGAGCCGACGGCAAGTAAAACCCCGCAGGCTCCAAACGCCACCACTAATCCGACTGTAAAAAGTAAAGGAGGCGGAGAGTAATTCATCCATAACACGGTGCGTGCAGGTGTATTTATCGTCTCTTATTCCTGCACGCACTCCTTGCGCTTGAACTAATCAACATTTTATTTCTATATCATTGCCAAAATGGTATTTTTGCAAAATGATGAAGTTTATTGCCAAATTATTGCTGCGGTTTCATGGCTGGACAGTAGATGCCAATTTGCCCAAAGAAGCGCAAAGGTGTGTTATGATTGCTGCCCCCCATACGACCAACTGGGATGGGTATTTCGTCCGAGTAGCTTTTTGGATATTAGGTATCCCTGTCAAAATTGCCATCAAAGATACCTGGACAAAATGGCCACTAAGTTTGATTATGAAACCTATGGGTTTCCTCGGCATTAATCGCAGTAAAAAAAATCCCAATAAACCTCGAAAAAGCCAGATAGAACAGATGGCTGATTTTTTCAAGCAGTTTGACAAAATGGCTCTAGTGATTGCTCCCGAAGGCACTCGAGAACTTCGCAAAGAATGGAAACTTGGTTTTTACCATACGGCTAAGTTGGCCAACGTACCCATCACTTGTGGGTATTTGGATTACGAAAAAAAGTTGGCGGGCGTAGGCAATGTCATCGTTTATCCCTCCGACGATATGGAAGCTGATCTCAAAAAAATTATGGATTTCTATAAAAATATAGCGGCTAAATATAAAGCGAAGTTTTCCTTGGATCAGCGGTTTGTTTGACAATGGGAATGACAATGACAATAGCAATGAACAATTACAATTACAATTACAATGACAATGACAATGACAATAGGAATGATAGTGGTAAAGGCTGATTAAAATAGCCACTCAACTCCAATGAATTAAGTGGCTATTTTTTGAAAATAAATTATCGGCTGTCAGCAGAAAATAAATCTATCCTTCCACCAAAGTACCTACCATCTCTCCCTGAATGATCTTCATCAAATTCTCTTTTTTCCCAATATCAAAAACAATAATGGGTAAATCATTTTCTTGACACAAGGTAAATGCGGTAGTATCCATTACCCTTAGTCCTTTAGTCAATACTTCCGAGAAAGTAATTGTTTTGTACTTTGTAGCACTCGGATCTTTTTCTGGATCGGCGGTGTAAACACCATCTACCCGTGTCCCTTTCAAAATGACATCTGCATTAATTTCATTTGCTCGAAGTGCCGCAGCGGAGTCAGTCGTAAAGTAGGGGCTTCCCGTTCCCGCAGAGAAGATAACCACTCTTCCTTTGCGTAAGTGACTGATGGCTTTTCTGCGGATGTAAGGTTCTGCGATCTCGCGCATTTCTATGGCCGTTACCAGCCGAGTAAAAACTCCAATTTTTTCTAGTGCGCCTTGAAGTGCCATTCCGTTGATTACGGTAGCTAGCATACCCATGTAATCTCCCTGCGCTCTTTCGATTCCAGTTTCTTTGGCTTGCAATCCTCGGAAGATATTTCCCCCACCAATTACAATGGCAATCTGAACACCCGCTTCGTGCAGTTGCTTGATTTGCTCTGCGTAATGCTGAAGCATTAAGGGTTCTATTCCAAATTTTTGATTGCCCATGAGGGACTCACCACTTAGTTTGAGTAGTACTCTTTTGTATTTTAAAGACATTCTAATATTTCGTTATTTAATATGAGAAAAATTAATTTGTTGAAAAGCTAAACGAAGTTAACTAGTTGCTGAAATTTTAAAGCAAAAAAAAAGCGAATTAAATTAATAATTCGCTTTTCGTATGATGATTAATATTTCATATCAATTAATTATCCTAGGGCAATATGCTTGAAGGCAGTAACCGTCAAATCCTTGTGGATACTTTTTAAATACCCTTCGATATTCATCGAACCGTCTTTTACGTATTGCTGGCTCATCAAAGTATTTTCTTTGTAAAATTTGTTCAATTTACCCATTGCAATTTTTTCCAACATTGCTTCGGGCTTCCCTTGCTGACGAGCTTGCTCCATTCCGATTTCAATCTCTTTCTCAACTACGGAAGCATCAACGCTATCCTTATTCAATGCGATAGGCTTCATTGCTGCTACTTGCATGGCTACATTTTTCCCTGGCTCAATGTAATCAGGCTCTTCTAGGTTTAGAGCTACCAATACCGCTGCTCTATTGCCCATGTGAATATATGATAATACTTGCCCTTCGCCCGCAGCCGTTTCGATTTTTTCGTAGGCTTTCACTTCTACTTTTTCTCCGATGACGCCTACTTGCTCGGTTACTTTTTCTCCGATTGTCAATCCATCAGCGTAAGGTAAGGCTAGTAACTCTTCCAAAGTATCGGGACGATTTTTCAAAGCGATTGCTGCGATCTCGTTCGCAAAGTTGACAAAACCTTCTCCTTTGGCTACGAAGTCAGTTTCACAACTTAATCTTACGATGATTCCATTATTTCTGTTAGCAGATGTCTTAGCGATTACTGCTCCTTCTTTAGCATCACGATCTGCTCTTTTAGCAGATAATTTTTGACCTTTTTTACGAAGTATTGCAATAGCCTCCTCGATATTTCCTCCTGCCTCTACCAATGCTTTTTTGCAATCCATCATACCAGCACCTGTCATATCACGTAATTGTTTTACGTCTTTAGCTGAAATTTTTACTTCCATTTTATTTAAATGATTTAAATGGTTTTAAATATTATTTCAAAATTCGGAATACTTGGATTCAATTTTTGCAATCAAAATCAAAGATCAAATCCAACCGATGGAAAATTATGAATTATTAGCAGCAGCTCTTTCTGCTTTTCTTTGAGCACCTTCTTTTAGTCCTTCTTTGATGGCCTCCACCATATAATTGGTGACAATTCCGATAGACTTAGAAGCATCATCATTAGCAGGTATTGCGTAGTCCACTAGGTTAGGATCACAGTTGGTATCCACCATCCCGATGGTTCGCATCCCTAATTTTTGCGCTTCTGCCAAGGCAATGTGCTCGTGTCCGATGTCAACGATAAACATAGCAGCAGGTAATCTATTCAACTTTGCGATACCGCCCAACACTCGCTCTAATTTATTTCTTTCACGGGTTAACGTCAATCTTTCCTTTTTGGTTACACTCGTCAAGGTGGTGTCTGCCAACATAGAATCAATAGTCTGCATTTTTTTCACAGACTTCCTGATAGTAGAAAAATTAGTCATCATACCCCCTAACCATCTTTCTACGACGTAGGGCATATCCACGCTCAAGGCAGCTTTAGCTACGATGTCTCTTGCCTGTTTTTTAGTAGCTACGAAAAGGATTTTCTTACCAGAAGCAGCGATTCTTTTGGCAGCATCGGCAGCCTTTTCCAATTCGGAAGTAGTTCTGTTCAGATCAATAATATGGATGCCTTTGCGCTCCATAAAAATATTTGGTTGCATCTTAGGATTCCACTTTCTCTTCATGTGACCGAAGTGAACTCCTGCATCCAGTAATTCTTTATAAGTAGGTTTAGCCATTTTCTAATTTTTTTTAAATTAAGATTAAGTTTCGCAGAAAAAAATCGGTTAACGCTTGGAGAACTGGAAGCTCTTTCTTGCTTTGGGTTTACCGTATTTTTTACGCTCAACGACTCTCGCATCCCGAGTCAAAAATTTCTTACTCTTCAATGGACTTCTGAACTCTTCGTTCAGTTTTACCAATGCTCTGGAGATAGCCATTCTTACCGCTTGGGATTGCCCTTTGAAGCCACCACCTTTTACGTTCACCTTCAGATCATAGATGTTACTATCTATTTCTACGGTTTTGAACGGATCAGTAACATTAGCTTGAACGTGTGCTACGGGAAAATAATCCTTATAGTCTTTTCCATTCACAATGATTTTACCTTCTCCCTTAGTGAGGTAAACTCTAGCAACAGATGCTTTTCTTCTGCCTATGGCATTTATCATTTCCATATATGACATTTTTAGGTTTTAGAAAATATCCTAAAACAGTTTATTTTAATTCTTCAGGTTTTTGTGCTGCGTGTGGGTGTTCCTCTCCCGCATACACGTATAATTTTTTAAACATGGCACGTCCCAATTTATTTTTGGGCAACATCCCTTTGACTGCTTTTTCCACCATAGCGTAAGGCTTTTTGGCCATTAGCTCGGCAGCCGTTTTACTTTTTTGTCCGCCGGGATAACCAGAGTAAGTCAGGTAAACTTTTTGCTCCATTTTGCTTCCGGTTAGTCGAACTTTCTCAGCATTGATGACAATGACATTATCACCGCAGTCAACGTGGGGAGTATAGGATGGCTTGTGCTTGCCTCTGAGTACAGTCGCAATTTTGGTACACATACGTCCCAAAGTTTGACCGTCAGCATCCACTATGTACCATTTTCTCTCCACCGTCTCTTTATTAGCCGATTGGGTTTTGTAACTTAAAGTATTCACTTCGAT
>JBCCJE010000401.1:0-5584 GCA_039027925.1 Bacteroidota bacterium | reverse complement strand
GCATTTTTCTTAGTCTCTAAATTAGTCCAAGAGCAAAAGAAACAACCGCTTGATATTTTCGCACAGGAGCATTTTTACAGAAGATTGGGCTTGCATTCCATGACTTTCAATCCGTGGGCTAAATTTTCAAAAACCATGATTGCGCCTTCCGAAAATGATAGGTACTGGCGAAGAAAAAAAGTTCAAGGCTATGTGCACGATATGGGTGCTGCCATGCTTGGCGGCGTGAGTGGTCACGCTGGGTTGTTTTCGAATGCTACGGATCTGGCGATTATCATGCAGATGCTTTTGAACGAAGGCTACTACGGTGGTGAACAATTTTTTCGACCTTCTACGGTTCGGACCTTTACCACCCGCCACGCAGAGTGCACTCGTCGGGGCATTGGATTCGATATGAAAGAACTGGACGCTTCTCGCTCACAAAATATGTCTGCAAAAGCGGGTGCAAATACTTACGGGCACCTAGGCTTTACGGGGCCGTGTGTGTGGACTGATCCCGATGAGAATTTGACTTTTATCTTTTTAACTAATCGGACTTTTCCAAGTATGAAAAATTATAAGTGGAGCACGGAAGATTATCGGCCGAAGATTCAGAGTATTATTTATGAGTCTTTGGAAAGAGAGAATATGTAATTAGATTCGCAGCTTTATGAAAACGCTTACTATCGATAAATAATTTAACCAAAAACTTAAAAACCACTTTATACAGAATAAGTTAATAATAATCGATCAGAGACAAGTTCGTTTTCTAGAGTTTGTCTTTCCATCTGAAATCTTCTTAACATTGATCTTCCGAGACTGACGAAAATTTCTTCTTCAAAAAGATTCTTGGGAATTGGAATGTCACAAACTAAGTTTCCCGACTTTTTCTTGCCATCAATACTTAATGCAACATTTACTCCTTTTGCTTTTGCCTCTGCTATTTTTTCAAATAATTCTAGCAAGCTAAAGTCTTGCGCTCCGTACAAAATACTTTGACTGTGCTACTCCAACTCAATCACCATATCATCTTGTTCGATAAGCGACTTCTCGGATATGTGAATTTTCCTAACTTTCCCAACCATTGGGGAAGTAATAGTACTTTCCATCTTCATCGCCTCAATGATAAAAAGGGGCGTATTGACTTCAACATTTTGCCCTTCCTCTACCAATAATTTTGAAAGACTACCCTGAAGAGGTGCACCAATTTCGTTGGGCTTAGTCGCTTTAGGATGAACGACTATTTGAGTTTGTGCAGATTCGTCCTGTACTCGTATCGTTCTGGTCTGACCATTTAGTTTGAAGGCAACCTCACACATCCCTGCTTCGTTCGGTTGGCTTCTGCTTAAAAATTGAACCAGCAAATTTTTACCAGGTTCTATGTCAACTAAGATTTCTTGATTGGGTTTTAACCCATAAAAAAAAGCTAGCGTAGGCAGATGCCTAACCGTGCTGTACTCCAACGAAAAAGCATGATACGCTTCAAAAACCTTGGGATAAAGCTGGTAAGAGAGAAAATCTAAATCGTTGACGTAAGCACCAAATTTTTCTTGGAAAGCCGCTTTTTCTTTTTTGAAGTTGATCGGTTTTAACTTTGCGTTTGGTCGAGAACGGTAGGGCTTTTCTCCCTTTAAAATCATCTGTTGGAGTTTTTTGGGAAAACCTCCCTTCGTCTGACCAAGATCACCCCGCATCAATGATTTGACACTATCGGGAAAAGCTAGCGTGTCCCCTCTTTCCAAAATATCTTCTTTAGTCAAATTATTAGCCGTCATAAACATCGCCATATCTCCCACTACTTTTGAAGAAGGCGTTACTTTTACGATGTCCCCCAACAAATCATTTACGATTCTGTAATTTTTCTTGATGGTATCAAATTGATCTTCCAATCCGAGTCCCCTTGCCTGTGGACGAAGGTTGGAATATTGTCCTCCCGGAATCTCGTGTTCGTACACATCTGCGGTACCTCCTTTAAGTTCGGTCTCAAAGGGATAGTAATATTCTCTCACCGCTTCCCAGTAATCAGAGTACTGTTGAAGCGACTCTAGATCAATAATATTTTCTCTCGGCTGTCCTTGCATCATCGCCACCATAGAATTAAAGCTGGGCTGCGAAGTCAACCCGGCCATTGAACTTAGGGCTACATCCACCACATCTACCTTCGCTTCAATGGCTTTGAGGTAGGTCGTGGACTGAATAGAAGAGGTATCGTGGGTGTGCAAGTGGATAGGAATTTTCACGGCTTTTTTGAGCGCACTGATTAAAATAGTCGCTGCGTAGGGCTTGAGAAGTCCCGCCATATCTTTGATACAAAGGATGTGCGCACCCGCCGCTTCGAGTTTTTTTGCTAAATCCACGTAGTACTCTAGCGTATATTTTTTTCTACTTGGATCGGTAATGTCTCCCGTGTAGCAGATACACGCTTCGGCTAGTGCGTCCGTTTTTTCCCTTACCGTTTTGATGGAAAATTTCATATTTTCCAACCAGTTCAAAGAATCAAAAATTCTAAAAACATCTATTCCCGTATCGGCAGCTTTGATAATAAATTCTTCAATCAAATTGTCAGGGTAAGCCTTGTACCCCACTCCGTTGGAACCACGCAGTAGCATTTGTAACAATACATTTGGAACTGCCTTTCTGATTTCTGCTAATCTTACCCACGGATCTTCTTTTAAAAATCGCATACAAACATCAAAGGTAGCCCCACCCCACACTTCCATACTGAAAACACTCTGTGCGTGATTGCGCGCAAAACTTTCGGCAATGTTCAGTAAGTCCTTCGTTCTGACTCTAGTGGCCAAAAGTGATTGGTGAGCATCTCTGAAAGTCGTATCCGTAAAAAGGATTTCCTTTTGATTTTTTATCCACCTTACAAACTTTTCCCGACCGATTTGAACCAACAAATCTTTTGTTCCTTTTGGGTAAGGAATAGCATTGTTACAAATAGGAATTACAGGCGTTCGAAAAGTTTTATCAGGATCAACGTACCGTACATCTTTGTTGCCATTCACAATGACGTAGGCCAAATAATTGAGCATCTTCGTGCCTCGATCTCTAAACCTAGGTGTGATTAAAAGTTCAGGATGGTCTTTGATAAAATCAACTCTAGCTTTTCCTTTTTGGAAAACTTCGTTGGCCAGTAGATTCCTTAAAAAACCAATATTGGTCTTGACACCTCTGATTCTAAATTCGGACAAAGCTCTTTGCAGACGTTCGCAAACGCCCTTCATCGAACGCCCCTTTGCGGTTACTTTAACCAACATAGAATCAAAGAAAGGAGAAATTTTAGCGCCAGCGTAGGCACTACCAGCATCTAATCGAATGCCCATTCCACCCGCACTTCGGTAAGCGACGAGTGTGCCGTAATCGGGCTTAAAGCCCTCCGCTGGATTCTCGGTCGTTACTCTACATTGAATAGCGTAACCATTGATTTTGACATCTTCCTGTTTTGATATTTCGATGGTTCGATGCGAAAGTGGATATCCCATTGCGATGAAAATTTGCGAAGCGACAATGTCAATTCCCGTAATTTCCTCGGTAATCGTATGCTCGACTTGTATTCGAGGATTGACTTCGATAAAATAGATATTCTCTTTTTTATCTACTAAAAATTCTACTGTACCCGCATGGGAATAATTGACCTGCCGAGCAATCCTGAGAGCGTACTCGTAAAGTTTATCCTTAGTTGCTTGTTTAATATCTGGACAAGGGGCTACTTCCACTACTTTTTGAAAGCGTCGCTGAACGGAACAATCTCTTTCGTAGAGATGAACAATATTGCCGTAGCGATCTCCTAGGATTTGAATTTCAACGTGTTTGGGATTTTCTACAAATTTTTCTAAAAAAATAGTATCGTCTCCAAATGCCGTTTTCGCTTCACCTTTTGCTTCGTTAAAGGCTTTTAACAATGATTTTGCATCTTGAACAACTCGCATACCTCTACCGCCACCACCCGCAGCGGCTTTGACCATGATGGGAAATCCGATCCGCTTAGCTTCTTCCAATACGACTTCTTCGGAGGTCAGTTTCTCTTGGCTATCTTCTATCAACGGAACATTGACTGCCCGAGCTATTTTTTTGGCAGCAACCTTATCTCCGAGTTTATCCATTACCTCTGGGTCAGGACCAATAAAAATAATGCCTTCCTCTCGGCACCGTCGAGCAAAATTTACATTTTCGGAAAGAAAACCATACCCAGGGTGAATAGCATCCACTTCATTTTTTTTGGCCACTTGAATGATCTTTTCGATATCCAAATAAGGCTTGAGGGGATCGTTGATTTCGCCTATTTGATAAGACTCATCGGCCTTGTACCGATGAAGCGAATACCGATCCTCGTAAGTATAGATGGCTACTGTTCGTAACTTTAGCTCCGAGCCAGCACGCAAGATTCGGATAGCAATTTCACCTCGATTGGCGACGAGTAATTTTTTGAAGCGGGTTCGTTTTTCTTTCATTTCAGTAGGTGATTAAATGTGAGTGATAGGGTTCCGACTAAAGTAGGATCAAAACCCCGTTCAAATAATTTGGGTAGGATACACAAATTTAAAAATAAGGATGGAATAGCCTATGATATAAAGATTTTAAAAATTTATAAAAATTGAGTAAAAATTGTGGCTTTTAGGGAAATAGCCCGTCGCAAAAGCATATATTCAAGTTTTGAATTATTCTGATTTTTTAACTTAAAATTTAATTTATAAATGGAAAACCTATTCGACTTAGAACAATTTTCAGAAATGGTAACCCAATATGCTCCAAAAGTAGTGGGCGCAATTTTAACTTTAATCATTGGTTTTTGGATTATCGGAATGATCGTGAGGGGTGTGCAGAATGTGATGTCCAAAAATAAAGTAGATGCGACGATTCAACCTTTCCTAGCGTCCATCGTAAGCGTCGGTCTTAAAGTGATGCTTCTACTAAGTGTAGCGAGTATGTTCGGAGCAGAAACTACTTCCTTTGTAGCTATCTTTAGTGCACTCGCATTTGCTATTGGATTGGCATTGCAGGGAAGTTTAGGACATTTTGCGAGCGGAGTACTTATCCTAGTATTCAAGCCGTACAAAGTAGGCGACTTGGTAAATATTGGTGGTGGCAACACAGGGACAGTAAAGGAAGTTCAAGTTTTTAACACGGTACTGGCCACCTTGGATAATAAAAGAATCATTGTTCCCAACGGCGTAGTGACTAGCAATGTAATTACAAATATTTCGGGACAAGGAGAAATAGGCGTAGAACTCACTTTTGGAATCGGATACGATGATGATATTGATAAAGCCAGAGAAATCATTTTGCAAGTAGGAAAAAATTGTCCTTGGATTTTAGATAATCCTAAGCAAGGGGTAGTGGTAGCAGAGTTGGCAGATAGCTCCGTAAATCTAGCGACAAGACCATTCGTGAAAAGTGCTGATTACTGGAATACATTTTTCTACATGCAAGAAAATGTGAAAAAAGAATTTGACAAAGCGGGCGTTGGCATCCCATTCCCACAAGTGGATGTACACATGATTCCGAATAATAATTAATTGGCGTTTTGCCTAACATCAAAAGAGCGACTTATTTAAAAAAAATGAGTCGCTCTTTTTTTTGAAAATCCCCTTGCATGGGG
>JBCCJE010000400.1:0-5594 GCA_039027925.1 Bacteroidota bacterium | reverse complement strand
GGAATTATAGATTATTAATTATTAATTATGAATTATGAATTATGAATTAGGGTTGTACAAAGTTTTTGACTTTTCCAGTTTTCCTTTATTTATAGGGCATCTGGAGGTATTTTTTAAGGTAAAATTTAAAATTTTCAGCTAAAAATCAGGCGAAATCTATCTTTTTGAAGTTGAAAAACGAGTTATTAAAGGGCTAGACCCCTTGATTTTACTAGGTTTTCAAAACTTTGTACACCCCTAATTTTAAATTCATAATCCATAATTCATAATTCATAATCCATAATTCATAATTCACCAATGGGTATTTTAACCAAATTTAGTTTAGCGGGAAAAACCGCATTAGTTACTGGCTGCAAAAGAGGAATAGGAAAAGCAATGGCGATTGCTTTGGCAGAAGCAGGTGCAGATATTTTAGGCGTATCAGCTACCTTGAAAAAAAGAGGAAGCGAAGTAGAAAAAGCCGTCAAAGCCACGGTGCAAAATTTTAAAGCCTACCGATGTGATTTTAGCAATCGGAAAAAATTGTACGAATTTATCAAGGAGGTCAAAAAAGATTTTCCCACCATTGATATTTTAGTCAATAATGCGGGGACAATTTTGAGAAAACCCGCCGCCGAGCATCCCGATAAAATGTACGATAAAGTAGTAGAAGTCAATCAAAATGCTCAATTTATTTTGACACGAGAAATAGGCAAGGAGATGGTAGTACGAGGGAGCGGAAAAATTGTATTCACCGCCTCTTTGTTGACCTTCCAAGGTGGCATCACCGTTCCTGGCTACGCTGCCAGTAAAGGGGCCATCGGTCAATTGACGATGGCATTCGCCAACGAATGGGCCAGCAAGGGGGTCAACGTAAATGCCATCGCACCAGGTTATATCTCTACCGATAATACGGAAGCATTGAGAAATAACGAAGAACGATCAAAAGCCATCCTCGAACGTATCCCCGCAGCAAGGTGGGGAGAACCCGAAGATTTTGCGGGACCAATTGTTTTTTTGTGCTCAGACGCAGCAGCCTACATGCACGGAAGTATTATGTTAGTAGATGGTGGCTGGATGGGTAGGTAGATTTAATGAAAAATTGAATAATTAATAACTAATAATCGTATGGCGAAAAAATATCAACTTTATATCAACGGAAAATGGGTAGATGCTTCGACGGGGACATCTGACAAAATTATTAACCCTGCTAACGAAGTAGTAGTAGGAACGGTTCAAAATGCTGCTCCCAAGGATGCGACCAAAGCCCTGCAAGCGGCAGAAAAGGCGCAAGTAAAATGGCGCCGATTACCCGCTAGAACACGCGCCGATCACCTCCGAGCATTCACTAAAGAAATTCGAAAAAGTAAGGAACGCCTTGCCAAACTGATTACTAAGGAGCAAGGAAAATTGTTAAAAGTAGCGCGCTTTGAGGTAGAAGTGACTTGTACTTTTATCGAGTACGCCTGTGAGTGGGCAAGACAAATCGAAGGGGATATTGTTCCTTCCGATAATCCGAACGAACAGATTTGGATTCATAAAGTGCCCAAAGGAGTTGTGGTGGCGATTACCGCTTGGAATTTTCCGCTTGCCCTAGCGGGGCGAAAATTAGGCCCTGCGCTCATTACTGGAAATACCGTGGTACTCAAACCTACGCCCGAAGCACCGCTATCCACTTTGGAATTATGTAACCTCGCAAAAAAAGCGGGTATGCCCGATGGCGTAATCAATATGATTACTGGTGGAGTCGAAGCTAGCAAAGCCTTGGTAGAAAGTCCCATCACTAAGATGGTGACGATGACTGGGGGCACACCAACGGGACAAGCTATCGCTCGTTCGGCTGCCCAAAATTTGACGCACGTCCAATTAGAGCTAGGAGGAAAAGCTCCGTGTATTATTTTTGATGATGCTGATATTGACCAAGCAGTAGCGGGAGCATTGCATTCGCGATTTGATAATTGTGGGCAGGTCTGTACTTGCAATGAACGCATGTATGTACAGGAAGGAATCTATGATGCCTTTATGAAAAAATTTATGAAAAAAGTAAAGGCATTAAAAATGGGTGATCCCAATTTGGAGGAAACCGACATCGGACCAAAAATGAACGAAGTGGGCGTAGTGCACATGGAAAAATTAGTTACCGAAAGTGTGGCAGCGGGTGCTAATGTTTTAAGTGGTGGCAAGCGGCCCAAGGGAGAAGAATTTGCAAAAGGATTTTGGTTTGAGCCGACGATCTTAGAAAATGTAACGCAAGATATGAATATCGTCCACGAGGAAATATTTGGCCCAGTTCTACCCGTCATCAAATTTAAAACTTACGATGAAGTGATTGGTTACGCCAACGACTGCGACTATGGCCTAGCGGCTATGGTTTTCACCAACGACATGAATAAAATCATGCGCTTGCACGATGAACTAGAGTTCGGAGAAATCTACATCAACCGTGGTCACGGAGAGCAACACCAAGGTTTTCACAATGGATTAAAACTCAGCGGAACGGGAGGAGAAGATGGCAAGTACGGTCTCGAACAATACCTTGAGAAAAAAACGACTTATATTCGGTATGAGGGGTAGGGTTTGTCCCGAACCCTCGGGAGGGAGAAGGCATCCTGCAAATTCGCAAATTGGGCTCAAAAATTTAACAATAAAACCTTACTGTCTCAGGCAGCACTATTCTACTCCTTTGCATTAATTACTACAAAACGTTCTCAAACCTTTTCAAACTATCAAACCAACTTGTGAATACTCAAATCAAAAATATACAAACCCAACTCTTCAAAATTCCTTTGCCAGAAGTTTTATCCGACGCCAAGCACGGAGATCATTTTGACTTTGAATTGGTGACAGTGACCATCACCCTCGAAAATGGTATGGAAGGTACTGGCTACACCTACACGGGCGGTAAAGGCGGTAGGGCGATTAAAGCGATGATTGTTCACGATTTTACGCCCGCTCTCATCGGTAAAGATGGGAGCGATATCGAGCATCTCTACGATTTTATGGAATGGCATATTCACTACGTGGGTAGGGGAGGCATTGCGTCCTTCGCTATTTCTGCCATTGACATTGCGCTGTGGGATATTCGCTGTAAATCATTGGGACAACCTCTGTGGCAAGTGGCGGGAGGTGCCGACAAAACCTGCAAAGCCTATTGCGGAGGAATTGACTTGATGTTTTCTAAGGAAAAATTACTAGCCAATATTCAGGGATATTTGGATAGTGGTTTTAATGCGGTCAAAATAAAAATCGGTAGAGAAAAATTGGAAGAAGACCTAGAACGGATAGCCGCCGTTCGACATCTGATCGGTGATGAAGTTACGTTTATGGTAGATGCTAACTACTCGATGAATGTAGCGCAAGCCATCGAAGCAGCCAATGCCTTTAAAAAATATGACATCTACTGGTTTGAAGAACCTACGATTCCCGATAACTATAAAGGCTACGCAAAAATAGCTGCCGCCACGGGAATGCCCCTAGCAATGGGGGAAAATTTACATACCATCCACGAATTTGAGTATGCCTTTGAGCAATCTAACTTATCATTTGTTCAACCCGATGCTTCTAATTGTGGGGGAGTGAGTGGTTGGTTAGCTGCCGCTCAATTGGCAAAGCAGCATGGCATTCCAGTTTGTTCCCACGGTATGCAGGAACTGCACGTCAGCTTAGTCTCCTCCCAGCCGCATGCGGGTTGGGTAGAGGTGCATAGTTTTCCGATAGATCAATACACTACCCGACCTTTGGTGGTGAAAAATTATAGAGCCGTCGCTCCCGACACGCCCGGGACAGGAGTTATTTTTAATTGGGAAAAGTTAAAGCCGTATGAGGTTTGATGATAGACACAAGAAGATTCATTTGCTCAAGAATATAAATCGAGTTTATCAGAAACGAGTGGTGAGAAGACATTTAAGAAAAAAATAATAAAAGAGACCTCTACACCTCTGCGTTCCAAAAAAATAACAAAACACCTACAACTTCGCCACAAATTCCGTCAAGCTCACCTCTCTCACCAAGCCTAATTTTTTCCTTAATCTATAACGATTCGTGTGAACACTTTCCACGGAAATGCCCAGTAGCTTCGCCATTTCTTTACTAGACAAATTCAACTTTACTAGCGCACACAACTTTTGGTCGCCTCTACTCAGCTTTGGAAATTTGAAGTTTAGTTTTTCGTAGAAGTTTTTATTCACAGACATAAATCTGGCTTCAAATTCTTCCCAGTTTTGGGCATTGCTATGGGAAATGGATCGTACTATTTTTTTCAAATCGTTGGCTTTGATATCGCCATTGCCTTTGGAAAGTCTCTCTTTAAGGGTGGCTAGGATTTCATCTTTTTCAATGAGTTTTAGGGAGGAGGTCGCTAACTCCTTATTTTTTAACTCTAGTAATTCATTGGCTTTTTGCATTTCCAATTCTCGGAGTTCGTGTGCCTGTTGGAGTTCCAATTCTCTCTTTTTCTTAATCAAATCTTTTTCGACCTTATGTTTTTTACGGATATAGTTGACGTATAAAAATCCAGCAAAAATCAAAAAGGCAATAGCGACGAGGAGGATAATATTTTCCAAAAAATTAACCCGCTCTTCGTGTTCTAATGCTGCAATTCGCTGCTCCTGAATTAGTTGCCGTTGCTTTTCTTTTTCTAGTTCAAAATCATCTTTGATTTCAAGGAGGGATCGGTTATTATCGCTTCGGCTATCAAAGTATTGGGCATCCAATTGTTTTTCCTTATTGAGATAGGTAAATGCCTTTTGGTAATTTCCTTTTTGGGAGTAAAGGTTAGAGAGTCGCTCGTGAATGGTCGGAATAAAATCCAAATGACTCTTATACTCCTCGGCGGTGTTGGTGGCTTTCAGATAATGCGCTTCGGCGGCGGGCATATCATTCATATCGAGATAAAAATCGCCGATATAAGTGAATAGCAAAACCATAAAACTCGGACTATTTTTTTTGAACCAAGGTTGAATAGAGCGCAGGGTATTCAACCCTTTTTGCGTTTTGCCTTCTGCTTTTTGGATAAAGGCTTCTTCTACTTTTAAATAATTATAATGGTCACTTTGTTGGGAAATATTGGAATACATGTAGCAACTATCCAAGTAAGGTTTGGCCTTGATCGGATCGTATAATTCTCGAGTGGTAGAACACATGGCGTAGTAGCATCTCGCCAAATTACTATCTTGTACCGCTCCTTCTTGTAGCAGCCTTTTACTCAGCGAAAGTGCTAAGTTGAGGTACTCCATTGCTTTTTCTTTTCTCTTGTAAAAGCTGTAATACCTACCCAACTGAATATAGACAGGTATTTTAGCAACATCACTTTGCGCCTGATCCGCTAAGGACAATGCCTTCCAAAGTTTGTCGTAGGCATTTTGGTATTGAACCTGATGACCGTAATTGATAGCTATTTCTACTAAGACATTGACGGCACTAAGGGTATCTTTTTTCTCTAAAAAATGGTCGTAGGCATGATCGAACGCTTGAGCAGCTTTTTCTGGATGCTTCAAACGAACTTGATAAACATTGTACAGCCATTCTTCGAAGGAATCATAATCCTTAATGTTGAGGCTGTACTCGACTTTTGCGGAAAGTGAAAATGAACAAAATAAAACTAATACTAATGTAAT
>JBCCJE010000399.1:0-5606 GCA_039027925.1 Bacteroidota bacterium | reverse complement strand
TCGAGGTTAAATTTTTGATTATTCATGTCTTTGTTTTTTTGTGCCACCAAGACACTAAGTTTTCTTGTGTCTCGTGGCAAGAGAAATTTATATCTCTGTTTTTTGAAATGATTGTTTAATATTTCTTATTTCGGTGTTCTACCATCCAAATGGAGGTGGCTCGCTGATACGCCCATACGGGTTGCCAAATGGAGGTGGCTCACTTGTTCCACCTTTTAGGCTTTGAATATCTTTAGAGGAAAGTACTTGGTTGGAAGCTAGTTTAGCTTTGAAAGTGTCGAGGTTAAATTTTTGATTATTCATGTCTTTGTTTTTTTGTGCCACTAGGACGCTAAGTTTTTTGTGCCTTCGTGTCTTTGTGGCAAATGAAAATTTATGGAAAAACTATCTCTTTAAAAATTCGATTCCAAATGGAGGAGGCTCGCTTGTTCCACCTTTTAAGGTTTGAATATCTTTGGAAGAAAGTACTTGGTTGGAAGCTAATTTAGCTTTGAAAGTATCGAGGTTAGATTTTTGATTATTCATGTCTTTGTTTTTTTAAGTGATTGTAAAATGTTTTTTATCAATTTGTTCGATACAAAGATAGGGGTACTGCCCCCTCACCCTCTGGTAGTTAAGTTCCAAATAATGGGAATTTTGTTACACGGCTTATAATCCATTGATTATCAGTTGATTACGACAGATAAAATTATCAGAAAAAATGTTGCATTTTTCGCCATGTAACTTAATTACCAGACGGATGTAACCTAATTACCAGTTAAGATTTACTAAAAAGAAAGATCAAAAGGAGAAGATGAGAAGGAGGGGTAGCTACGAGGATAAGATCTCTTGATTTTCGAGATTTTCTATTTTAAAAAAAATAAAAAAGCATCATTTTCCCATAAATTTCGGAAATGATGCTTTTGGAAATTGAAGTTTTTTCAACTTGATTCAAACTTATTTTATCAAAAATCAACTTTTCTCACCAACGAGCGATTATTTTCAAAATCATACAAGGTCAAACTGCGTAACTGATAGTACCAAGTCCAGTAAGCCCTCAGCGATTGCATGTATCCAGCGAGTGCTTCGTTCTTTTCTCGTATCGCTAGATTCAAATCAATGACTTCTATTTTTCCAATCAAATACCGCTTACGGGTAATATCCTCCCGTTTTTCGGCAATTTCAAATGCCCGAAAAGCCAGATCCACCTGATTGTTCACTTGCTGATATTGCTGCACGTGGATCAGTACTTCTCGCTCAAAATTTATTCGCTCTTGTTCCACATCCATTAGGGTAAATTCTCGCTCCGCCTTCGCAATCTCTAACCTCGACCTAGCTTTCCCCCAGTCGGCAATCGGAATATTTAATTGCAAAGCAATTTCCTCCCGATCCAAAGGATTTTTATACACATCATTAAAGTTGGTAGCCGTCTGAGAAAGACCAATGAGTCCAGTTAGGTTGGCCGATAAGCCAGTATTGGCGCGCGCCCGAGAAACTTGCATCTCCGCCTCGATGGCGCGTCTCTTTAATTCGACTGATCTACTCCTATTTTTTTTTGCTTCTTCTAACGCTTTCGTTGCATCAATGACCAAATCGGGCAGTTCGTCTGGCGGCGATAATTGGAAGTTGACGGCTTCTTTTATTCCCAAATAATTTCTTAACTGCTCGGCACTCGTTTGATTTTGTAGTTGGGCTTGGGCTAGTGAAGCCTCCGCATTTCTCACACTAAGTTCTATTTGGAGTAAATCCGTCTCCGCAATCCGACCAACGCTAAATCTTCCCTGCGCTACATTATATATAGTGTCGGCGTTGGATTTGTTGATTTTGCTGGTTTCGACATTTATCTGAGCGATGTAAACATTAAAAAATAGCTCGGTGGTGACCCTGGCTATCTGTTCCATTTCTTCCGCATACTCCTGCGTGGCTTGATTAAACAGCATGGGTTGCAGTTTTCGATTCCATCTCATTTCGTTAAATCCAAAAAGTGGTTGGGAAAAACCTATATATATAGGTGTCGCAAAAAAATTAGAAGAACTTGGATTAGCTTCTGTTCTAAAATTGTAGAAAGATTCTAATCCCGTACCCGCAAATATTTGTCCTCCCGTTTGGGGGACACTCTGCGTCAAGGTCACATTGAGTGCCGACTGCAAGGATGTCCTACGAAGAAAAGTATTCGTACCCTCTGGTGTCAAAAAAGCTACCGGCGAGCGATTCAAGTCACCGGGTCTAAGGCTCAAATCAATCTGTGGTCTGAAATCCGCCAAAAAAGATTGGTAACTCCAATAGTCTCTAGCAAGGCTAGTTTTTGCGAGCAAGACATTGGGCGCATCGCTTTGGGCCAAGGCAATTATTTCGGGAAGGCTGAGATTAAGGTTTTTGGATTGAGCAAAAGAGAAGTGGGAAAAGAGCAATCCTCCGACGAAGAGTAGAAGCATTTTAAACTGAGTGAAAAATTGAAGAGTAGGCTTTAATTTTTTCGAATGGTATTTTTTCATAATGGTATGAGTTCCTAGCGATTAAAAGGTAGCAGTTTTGGAGTAGTAAAAAATTAAAATGGATTAGTCTGTCCGCAATGCTTTGATGGGATCTTGTTGCGCCGCTTTTTGGGCTGGAAAAATGCCAAAGATAATTCCTACCGATACCGCTACCACGAAAGATAGGAGCACCGCCCAAATCGGGATGATAGTCGGAATATCATAATTGGCAGCAATGAACTTAGCAGCACCTACGCCCAGCACAACGCCAATGATTCCTCCGATCAAGCTGATAAAAATTGCTTCGAATAAAAATTGTAAAACGATGTCATTACGCTTGGCCCCCAAAGAGCGACGTACCCCAATTTCTTTGATGCGTTCCATCACGGTAGCTAGCATGATATTCATAATCCCGATGCCGCCTACCAATAAGGAAATACCTGCGATAAAAGCCAAGACACTATTCCATGTCTCCTGACTTTCTCGTTGGGCTTCTAGCTCTTTTTCGGGCACTCGAATTTCGTAGTCCACGATTTTGTGTCTGCGTTTTAGGATTTTTCCTACTAGGTCTCTCGTCGCAATGATCTTTGCGGCATCTGACACCCGCAGCGTGACCTTATCTAGCTGATGATAATTTTCTCCTTTTTCGCCATCGTCCCAGTCTCCTCGCTTGATGTCATCACGGGTGACTAGTGCTCTATTTTTAAATCTCAGCAAAGCGGTAGAGATGGGCATATACACATCCGAATTATAATCACGGATACCTAGACTTTCCAGATCTTCTTGTGAGGCATTTCTTCTCTCAAGTACCCCGATAATGTTCAACCAAGTATTGCCGCATTTGATCTTTTGCCCAACTGGATTTTCGTCACTAAAAAATTTACGTTGGATACTTTTGCCGATAATACAGACCGCTTTTCCTTTGTCTAAATGTTCTTGGTGAAAAAATTGACCAGTAGAAAGTTTTAAATTATTCAGTTCAAAGAAAGCATTCGTGACTCCGATAGCTTTGGCTTTTTCTAATTTTCCAGATTGGATGATGTTGGTTTTGATTTCCATTTCGGGACTAGCTTTGTCCAACGTAGGCAGGGTTTTGATCATTGTTTTCACATCCTCCAAGGTAAGCCCGGGCGACCATTTTATCTTTTCCTCATTATTTCCTCCTTGTTCGTTATCTTCTGCTTCGGAGGGTACAACAGATGTAATCACAATGTTATTTGTGCCGATGAGTTTCATTTGTTCCAAAATGGATTGCTTGGCACCAGTACCGATAGCCAGCATGGTGATTACCGCTGCCACTCCAAAAATAATTCCGAGGGCGGTGAGGAAGGCTCGCAGTTGGTTGGAAAATACGCCTTCGAGGGCTAGTAGAAAATTGAATAAAACTCGTTGCACGCTTTTGTTTTTAAGGAAGGGTTATGAAGAAGTGGGAACAGGGAATAAAGAATAGAGAAGAGGGAACAGAGAATAGAGAAAAGGAAAAAATCAATAACAAATCTCCTTTCACTCATCTCTCATCTCTCATCTCTCATCTCTCATCTCTCGTCTCTCGTCTCTCGTCTCTCGTCTCTCGTCTCTCGTCTCTCGTCTCTCAAAGAAAATTAATTAATGATAATAAATCTGCCACCGCCACCGCTGTCCTTATCGCTCGACAAATCTTCATCCTTCATATTTTTTAATTTTTCTTGCATCTTCTTTTGGCGTTCCTCTCGCTCCGCAATTTGTTTCCGTTTGATTTGTTCCTTTACATTCGGATCAACGCCTACAAACTTTAAATCGTCAGCATCATCAGGAATTGTCATCCAATATTCGTCTCCCTCCGCCAAGCCGTGGTCAATCATCACCTCGTCATTATTTGATATGCCTAAGATGACCTCTTGTTTTATAACAGTACCTTTACGTTCCACAAAAACGTAGGACAAACTATCACTATGAATGGCTTCCATCGGAACTGCAAGTACGTTGTTATACACATCGGTAACAATTTCGTTGGAGGTGGTCATAGCTGGTCTTAGGATAGAGTCCATCTCGTTCACTTGTACGGTCACTTCAAAAACCTTTGCGTCGTAGTTGCGAAGTTGTTCTCCAATATTGGCTACTTGAATGACTGTACCCGTGTATGCTTTATCGGGAAATGCGTCCACCGCTATCTTGACTTCTTGTCCTTTTTTGACCCGACTGATATCTACTTCGTTGACAAAAGTTTTCGAAATCATATCCGTCAGATCGGGTAGTTCCGCCACGATGGGATCCCAAACACTTATCTGCGAGCCAGCACTAATTTTTCCATTCCAACTACGGCGGTAGATGACCATTCCCGCCTTGGGGGCTTTGATGGTCAGTTGCGCTCCCAACTTTAGGTAGCGATCCCTCTTGGATTGGTTTTGCTTGAGCGTAGCGTTGATTTCCGAGATCTGCGCCTCCGACTTAATTTTTGTCAAATCGTATTTGCTTAGCAATTGCTTGTAGTCTCTTTCAATTTTTTGCAGTTCAATTTCCACTTTTTGAATGACCATCGGGGCTTCGTACTTGCTTTGTTCTACTTCTAACTTTTTTTCTCTTTTTGAATAGTCTAAGTTGACTAATTGATCTCGAATGCCGCGCAGTTCGATGGCTGTGTCAATTTTGGTTTGTGCCAATTGGGTTTCAATTTTTTCAATTTCGGTTTGAGCATCTTTTAGCTTAGTGTCCAACTCCGACCGATCTAGCTTACCGACGTATTCTCCTTCTTTCACGATAGTGCCCTCTGGTACTAAATCAGAAATAGTTAGCTGATAAATATTGGCTTGTCGGAGCCCTTGGGGACCGCGAATCTTTTCTGACTTTTTAGCTTTCAGTTCGCCCGTAGCGGTAACTTTTACCACAAAGTCTCCACGCTCCAAAGTTTTTTTTATCACATTGGACTGCGTAGTAGAAGTATCTTGTTGTGTGAAAAAATAAGCCCCACCGAGTACAGCGATGAGTGCAATGGGAAGGATAATCTTAAGAGATGACATATGCGGGTTGGTTTTTTAGCGACACCCGTCGTCAAGACAAATGCCTAGTCTAGTTGTTTTTGAGTCGAAGTTACAGTTACCTGTTACTAGATGGACAAAATAGAAAAAGTATAGTTGCCTTTCGAATTATATCCTGCATTAACAGGGTTTTAACAAC
>JBCCJE010000398.1:0-5618 GCA_039027925.1 Bacteroidota bacterium | reverse complement strand
CCGCCGAGCGAGATCAAGCAGGAGAAGGTACTTACAATTATCGGGGCAATTGGAATATGCTAGATCAGATCATCGTGTCGGGGGCGTTGCTGCTACCCGATAGTAAAATTGAGGTGGGAAAACTTGGGATTTTTCGAGAAGAATGGATGATGTACAAAAGTGATCGAAACGGTTGGACACCCAACAGGACTTACGGTGGGCCTAATTATTACGGCGGATTTTCTGACCACTTGCCGGTCTATTTAGAAATGAAAATAAAAAAGTAAGGAATGGTGCATTAATAAATTTACATTTTATGCGCAGTTATTTTTTCTTTATGCAAGGCGAAAAGCGTAGGCGATGCGGGGCATCACCGAGGCTTTTCAACGCAGCAGAAAGGAAAAAGAACAAGTAGAAAATGTAAAGTTATTATTGAACCATTCCTAAGACGAAGGCATTATCCGTTGGGCTTAGGCGTAGCTTCCTTTGCCGCCTTTTTCATACCCTGAATGAACTCGCCAAAAGTATTGAACTGCCGACGATAGTTGATGCCAAGTCCCGTTCGATCCCGCCTACTCCCGTCCAAGTCTTGCTCGGATCTTTGGTAAAACCGCACCTTGAACCTACGATCATCCGTGATGGCGTACTCAATAATAAAATCTCCGCCGATAAAAGTACCAGAGGTAGTCTCCGTACTTCGAATCACACTTCCATCCACCGTCAGCCTGTCATTCAAAAAACGAGGATTGAAATTAACTTCCATTTCGCTACCCGCCAGCGTCACGGGTTCATTGCCAGTTCCTAGGGATAGCTCGCCTCCTTCGTAGATGTTATATTTAAATCCAAAATCCACACCCGAGATAAATCCTGCGTCCGAGAAAACTTCGGTAAGTAACGAGGTAAGGTAAATAGATAATCGTTGGGACAAATATTCCGAAACTGTATTGATGCCGCTAGTAGCCAATTCGTCGCCAGCCAGAGACTCCTGACCCGTCGGTAAAAATCCACCAATCACAATTAATCCGAACACCTGCCGATTCATCTCGCTTTGGTCTTGGCGCAGCACCCTCAACTTAGTATCCACGTAATTTTTCACACTCCCCGTGACGAGCCTCGGAAAGACCAAATCAAAATTAATGTCGGGTTGGAGTAAATCTCCCGAAAGGTTCATTTTCAAATCTACGTCGGTTGGTTTTCTCGCCGATGATTTTAGGTTATCATCTCCCAGTTCGATATATTCTTGAATAAAATTGTAAACTGAAGTTCTTAGCCGATCATAATTGGCATCCAAATTAATGATGGCACCGAAGGGATCACCCGTCCAATTGATCGTTCCTCCCCTTTCTATTTTAAATTTTTTATTGATGAGAAATTCTTTGATTGTAAAAAGATAATCACCCTCGGCGATCACGTACTCACCGTCCAGCGTGATATCACCACTCCGTGGGATGACCATTTGCAATGGTCCATTCCCATTTCCCTTGATGATGTCGCCCGCTCGTTCGTCAAAAATCAGCGAGACCTCAGCGTCCTCCGTCATATTGATATTCATGTAGGTTTCCATTCCCCTTACCTCTCTTCCTACGGCAGTTTCTTCCTCCTCGGCTTCTCGATCAATGAACTCAATAAAACTTATTTCGGACGAACTCTCACTCGTAGTGATGGGAATAAAAAGTTCCGTTCCCTTGCCAGTAGTAGCGTTGACCTCTACGTTGGTTTTTTGAAACAGCCCGTTGAATTTGGCATCTACCTGACCGATGCCGTGCCCGTAGTAGAGTGGATTATTGGTTTTATCAGTATCCAATACCAAAATGCGATTGGAGTACAACCTTGCATTGAGTCCGGGGTATCGAAGGTGGGTGTGGGTGATGCCTCCCGAAGCGTAGCCCACGTTGCCGTACTTATCCGTCAAGGTATTTCCAGAAAAATCAAATAGCGAATTATTGATCTTTACGTAAGTTGGATCATTTTGTCCGAAGAAATACCGAGTGTTGAGGTAGTTGACGGTAATGGCTCCTTTATATATTTTCGCAAAACCCTCCGAGTCTATTTTTTTGGGAAATCCCGTCAGCTTAGCTTCCAAATCTACTAGGCCTTCCGTATCCGAAGTATGGTCGCCAATGAAATACTCCGCAATGTTCAACGGATAATTCAGCAAGTCTAATTTAAAATTAAAATAGTTGGGTTGGTAGGCTTTGTTAGTCACCATCTCCCCATCTTCGGTGGTCAGCTTTTTGGTGGAAGGTAAAATGTAAAAACCATCGAGCGATAATTCTCGCAGTCCTCGTTCGATGGTCAAGGTAGCATCTAGTTGGCTTTTTAAATCTGCTAAATTGGCTTTTAGTTTAAAATCTCCCCAGTCGTCGCCGTTGACCCAAAATGTATCGCTTTCTATTTTCGCCTCAAAGTTTTTTAAGTTGTAAATATCTTTCGCCTCGATGTCCACGGAATAGTTGCCCGCAAAATCGAGTTGCCGATAGTTCCAAATGCTATCTATAAATCCTGTGTTAAAACTATCCAATCTGATGTGGATACCTTTTTGTTGGAGGTCTTCGATCAGCACTTTCCGATTGCGATTGCGCAGTACGAAGTTATCGGTTTCCAGTATGCGTTTTTTGAGTTGGATAAAATTAGAAGGGCTAATGTCCCATTTTTCTCCAAACAAAACTAAACTATCATTCGCCAAACTGATATTAAATCCACCGTCCGCAAAGTATATTTTTCCACCGATATGGAAGCGATCAAAGGTCTTACGCTCGCCACTCAGTCCAATATCAAATACCACAGTATCCCGATCTAGGCTTCCGTCAATGCTGATTTCCGGAATGTAATTTTTACCATTAAGAATAGAGTAAAATGGAACGACGGAAGTCAGTTGACCAATGTTTCGCAATGCCTGGCTATTCCACTTGATCCCTCCGATCTCGATATTGTCGTAGGTGATTTCCTCTACGTCCAAGTCAATATTGACCCCGTAGTCTATCCCGTCGTAGTTGCCTTTTACCAGCAAGTTTTTAATCGTATCCAACTTGGGATCAAGGAGGTGCGTAAAATTTTTAGAATCAATGATTTTAATATCGAAAGCAAAATCCGTAGATTTCAATGTGTCCTTTTTGCTCGTGATACCCAAGCGATCTGCAATCTCTGGATGGTTTTTTTCGATAAATAATTTAAAGGCATCGGGTATCTCCTGAATATCGTAGTTGCCTTCTATTTTTCCCTTAAAAATTTCTGATTCAGCCGCAAAAATACGTTTGCCTTGCTCGATAAAATCCGAAGAAAAAGATAAGGTATCAATGGTGTAGGTTTCGTCACCTCTTCTTTGGAGCACGAGTTTTCGGAAGTTCGCATTACCCGTGAGGTTGGATACATTGACGTCTCGAATGTTCAAACTCATCTCTCCCGAAATGCCCAAGTCGTCCTTGGCCAGATTGAGTTCATCGAGATTCAAAGTATTGACAGTTGCCTGAAAATCGAATTCGGGAATAGAATCGCTGTAGTCCACACTACCATTAAACGAAAAATCAATATTTTCATCCTTGATGATAAATTCTCCTTCGAAGGAATTTTGGGACAATTGCCCGTCCATTTTAAAATCATTGTAGGTGTATCCTCGGAAAGTAAAACTGTCCACGTTGGCGTCCAACTTGGCTTCGGCGGTTTTTCCAGTTAGCCCTTTCCCTTCCGAGATGGTGGAGGTCACGGTGATATTTCCAAAATCTGAATTGCCCGACCAAGTAGCTAAATCAAAATTGAGGAGGTTGAGATTTCCCGTATAATTAGCGGCTTTTCTGCCGTCTTTAAGGTCTAAACGCATATCCATTTTTGCGCTACCGAGGTCGGTTTTCAAATCGCCGTAAGCCACAAAATCCACGAAGAATCCATCGAATCTTCCTGTAAAATTAATGTTACCCAATTTATCAAAGTTAGTAGGTGGGTTAAAACTAGGCACAAGTTGACGCAGGGTTCGAACGTTGGTTTTCAATCGCTTTAATCCGAAGTTGAGCATTTCGCTTCCTTTGACAGCCAAGTCCCTTGAGCTAAAATCTCCTTCGATGATGGTATTTTTTCCCAAAACCAATTTCAATTGATTACCCCTCAAATTATTCACTCGCCCTTTGAGAAATCCATCTATCTTTATGACCTCATCGGCATTATCTACAAAAAATTGGTTACGCTTGAGCTTCGGTGCAAAGGTAAGCACGTCCTTCACCGCCACGTAGGACTTATCCAAGCGCAAGTCCATATTTACTTTATTTTCAAAATCCTTAAAGCTAGGATACGCTCGGTATTTGAAAATGATGGTATCCCGAACGTTGCTGAAAGGCGTGACGATGTTCACACCGTAGAGTTCTGTTCGCTTAGAAGATATTTTGACTTTGGGTGCACTCAAATTTTCCAGAACAAATCCACTACTATCCTGCGCCGATAATTGCTCTAATTTTCCCTTAAAATTGAGGGCTGACATTTCAAAACTATCAATTGCAATATTAATGTTATACACTTCGAGATGATCCCAGTCCAATTCTTCGGGAGGGGTGGTTTTGACGGGTGCTTTGCGGTAATTGTGTAAGCTAAATTTCCCATTACCAAAATCAAAATGGTTGACCATCAGTTGGAAGGGCTGCTTCAAGGAATCGGACATTACCGCTGAGGGGGCTTTAATTGCTTGGGTACGAGTAGTATCAATCAACGCAGGCAGCGGTTGTTTTTTGAAGTTATCTAGCTGTACGTAGGAATCCTCAAAATTAGCAGATTCGACGATCACTAGGTTTTCCTCCAAGTTGATTTCGTCCACTTCGAGTACGCCTTTTTTGACAAAAATATTTAGCCGTTCGCCCTTGATCTCGTCGTAATTTTCGAAAGTCACGTTATCCAAATATATTTTATCGGCTTCTAGGTAGAAGGGCTTCTTTTCTTTCTTGGATTTCTTTTTCTTTTTGGCAGGGATCAATTTGGCAAGTACCTCGCTTAAGTTGCTTTTTCTTTGACCAGCTATTCTCCGAATATTTAGCCGAGCGTTTTGGAGGGTAATATCGCTCACTTCAAGATTGCTCTGCACGAGGGAGTACAACCCCGAATTAAAATTAACGACTAACTGCTCCGAAAATAGCAACGTATCTCCGAATTGGTCTTCCAGCAAAAGACTGTCGAGTACCAGCTTATCAAATATCTCGAAGTTGATGTGTTTTAATTCTACGTTAGAGTTGAGGTCTTTGGAGAGTTTGGCAACGACCCAATCGGTAGCGTAATTTTGGAAAGATTCATTTCGGAAAAGTAATGTTATAGAACCAATGAGCACCACAAAAATTAGCAACAACCACAAAAAGCCACGAAGCAATCGCTGCCCCAATGACCTTTTTTTTACTGTACCACCTTTTTCTTTGCTATTGTCTTTTTCCATGCTACAACTACTAAAATCTTGGATACTGCTTGCGTTGAATTTGCGCTTTGGTTGGAGATAGAATTAGGGGAAATTGCATCAACAAATGACTTACCTAAATAAACTTCAAAATTAAGGAAATGATGTGAGAAAAAGGGTTTTTAACGAAGTTTTAAAGATTGTGGTTACGCTAGGTTGAATGTCTTTTAAATGGATACTTTATTTTTCGTAGCCCTGCAAATTAAAAATCAAAATT
>JBCCJE010000397.1:0-5624 GCA_039027925.1 Bacteroidota bacterium | reverse complement strand
CAAAGAAAATATGCCTCCTTCCAATCTAGTTTTTCTTTTGGATGTTTCGGGATCTATGAGTTATAACAATAAATTACCGCTGGTCAAAAAATCCTTCAAACTACTCGTTCAGCAACTACGAGAGGAAGATAAAGTATCCATCGTAGTTTATGCCGGTTCGTCTGGTTTGGTTTTATCCCCAACTGCGGGTAGCGATAAAAACAAAATCATAGGAGCGTTGGATAAACTTCACGCAGGAGGAAGCACGGCGGGCGCAGCGGGCATCCAACTGGCCTACCAAACTGCTCAGGAAGCATTTATCGAAAATGGAAACAACCGAGTAATCCTAGCTACCGATGGTGATTTCAATGTGGGTACTAGTAGTGATTCGGAGTTGGTCAAGTTAATCGAAGAAAAGCGAAAAACAGGAATCGCCTTGACTATTTTAGGTTTTGGTATGGGAAATCTCAAGGATAGGAAAATGGAAAAAATTGCGGATAATGGTAATGGAAATTATGCCTACATTGACAACTTCGAAGAAGCCAAAAAAATATTCGTCAAAGAAATTGGGGGTACGCTGCACACCATCGCAAAAGATGTAAAACTACAAATTGAGTTCAACCCTGCCCACGTCAAAGAATACCGGCTGATTGGTTACGAAAATCGAAAACTCCTGGACGAAGATTTTAACAATGACCAAAAAGATGCTGGAGATTTGGGTGCAGGTCATACTGTAACTGCCCTCTACGAAATTGTGCCCGCTAGTGCTAACGAAACACTTGCCAGTACAATTGATGATTTGAAATATCAAACTCGCACGCTCCACCCTATGGCGCAATCTACTCCCGAATGGATGACCATCAAGTTGCGCTACAAAGAACCCGACAAAGACAACAGTAAATTATTGGAAGTAACGACGACTGATGAGGGAATCACTTTAGCGCAAGCCTCCGAAAATTTTAAATGGTCGGCTGCGGTAGCCAGTTTTGGAATGGTACTGAGAGATTCTCAATACAAAGGCAACGCCGATCTCAATACGGTTTTGGATTTAGCAAAAAAGCAGTTGGGAAAGATGAGCATGGATACCGAAAAGAGTTTTTGGGGCTAGTGAAAAAAGCAAAGAAAACTAACGCTAGATAGCTTTTAGAAAACTCAGGAGAAAAAGAATTATTTGATCTTCTTTTGTTTGGCCGTATTCACAAATAAGGTATTTCCGATACCCTGCATTTTTTCGAAAACGACGGTGCCATCGTGTTTTAAGATAGCACCCCTGAATCCAACAATGGTTAGATCTGCGTCCTTTGATTTTTCTGCGATAACCGTTGCGGAATCTACTTCTGCTTTTCGTGGAATAACCTGAATATTTTTTCGAGAAATAGGAAGTTGTCCAGCTTCAATTAGTTCGAATAATTTTTTCTCTTCTGTACCGCAACTTTTTTCGGGATAGATGGCAAATATTTTTATAACACTATCTTTCCAATCTGAGTGTCCAGAGATAATGTAACCCAGCAGGATCATCAACGTAGCGTTATCGTAATCGCCAGAGGTAATCCAAATGTGAATTTCATTTTTAAAACCAAAACCTCGCTCCGTACTGCCGAGAATAATGACATCAAAATCAACCGACTTAATCAAGTTGAAATTGTCAATAACATTATCGAGAGAAGCTAGATTGTTTTTAGAGTATTCGAACATCAGTAGGTTATTATCTTTTCCCGAAATTCCGGGCAGTTGAATGACCTGCGCTATCGCCGATGTATAGCTCGGACTTATCAGAGTGTCAATATAAATATTGCTTTTGCTGGTCTCCGCCATTTTGATCAATCGCTTCTTGGCGAGGGTGGCTTCTTGGTTGGTTGCTTTGGATAGATACCCTTCTATTTTGTGGATGTACGTTCCGAAACCATATTTTTGCGAAATCCATCGGAGCAGATCAAAGGCCGCAAATCGCTCGAAAGAATTTTGAGAAATACAAACTACGGAAGGGCGCCAACTCCCTGTTTCTTCCTTATCTGCTTTTTGTAAAAATACCTGAACTTGCCTACTTAATTGAAAAAATACGCCTTGAAAAATAATCGCTAAGTTGTTTTTATCAGGATTGTAATAATTCACCAAAAAGTAAAACAGCAACAATGCTAAAACGGCCAAAAGCGCGTACCAAGGATCCATCAAAAACATCAAACCAAAACATGCGATAGCTCCAAAAAGGGAGATAAACCACTTGGACTTAAAAGTAGGACGATAGCTCGGATCAGCCGCAAAATGTTGTAGAAAAGAAATCAAACACAACGAGCCGTAAGTCACCATAAAGAAAAGTGAAATGATTCTCGCTACGGCATCCAACTCACCAAGCATCACAAAAAACAATGCAATCAAAACGGTGATGACCGTGGCGTTGAATGGTTCTTGATTTTTTCCTCTACCCCTCGACAACCAAAAATTAAATGCCGTAGAGGGCAAAATTCTATCTTTCGCAATGGCCTGCAAAGTTCTCGGTGCTACCATGATAGAACCCAAAGCAGATGAAATCGTAGCCGCTGCCAAACCCAACGGAATCAACCACCACCCTTGCCACGCAATCTCACACATGATTAAAATATCCGTATTTGCCAAATCTGCGGGACTAGCCGAAGAGGCCAATTTCCAAGCGATAAAGCCATAAATAATCATTCCGCTAAAAGTGCCTGCCAGCGTACCTAGCGGAATACTTCGCCTTGGATTTTCTAGATCACCTGATAATCCCACCCCCGCCGTCATGCCCGTGAAGGCCGGAAAGATGATGGCAAAAACAATAAAAAAAGGAATTGGAGTAGTATTGTTAGAATTATCTGGTAAGGACTCAAATTGAGTAGGACTTGCACCAGCGGTTATAGTTGCTTCGGGTTTTAATACCATCGTGGAATCATTGTCCAAAGCGATGAGCGCCGAGTCTGGTACCAAGAGTGCTTCCTCTTGCTGCACCTCCAAGGGAAGTGTATCCCCCACTTTTTTAAAAAAATCCAACTCGTAAGTTTGGCTATAATCAGTAGTGCCCGCAAAAAAAGCAACCAAAGAAAGGAAAAGTGTGAAGACTACTACGTAGAGGGCTTTCACACCTAGATCTGCTCCTTTTGCCAAAACGATGAGCGTCAAAATAAAAAGTACAGGAACGCTTACCGTTTGTTTTTTGGTCAGTAGCCAAATTAAAATGGGATGTAGCTCGTAATTTTTTTGCAACCAAACAAACAGCGAGGAAAAGGCTTCCGCAAATGCGATGATGTAAAAAGCCACACTAATCGCTTGGGAAAAATATAAAGCAATCCCAATCGAAGAACCAATCACTAACCCGAATGATCTCGAAATTATAAAATATTCTCCGCCGCCTTCTACCTTTTGGTTGGTCGCTATTTCGGCAATGGCCATTGCGGTAGGGATCGTGACCATGTGTCCTAACAAGATAATTGCAAATGTACCCGCAAGTCCAACATTTCCCACCGCGAATCCAAAACGCAAAAACATCACTGCTCCCAAAATAGTAGAAATGGCAGTAAAAAAAACAGGAGCAGTTCCGAATTTTTTGATAGTTTGACTCATGGAGGATTTATCAATGATGAATTTTAAATGACATCTGTACCAAAACCTTAGAAGATTAATCTTTTTGCGTTCCAAAGGTATAAAATTCAACCCTTCCTTTTTTTGAAAAAAATCAAAACTTGTTCCCTAGAAACATTAATTTTGCGTCCACGTTTTTACATATAAACTTTTTTCGTAATTATTGAATATGATTTTTTTCAAAAGTCTAATAATTTTTAAAACCACAAAAAAATGTATCGTACGCACACTTGCGGAGAACTTCGAATGAGCCACGTAGGGCAAGAGGTTACTTTGAGTGGCTGGCTGCAGGCTAGTCGTAATTTTGGAGAAATGATCTTTATTGATTTGAGAGATCGCTACGGCATCACGCAGTTAGTTTTTAGCAAGGACGACGATGCTGACTTGTGCGAGCGTGCCCAAAAACTAGGGCGTGAGTTTGTAGTCCGCATTGCTGGCGTAGTCCGAGAGCGATCTAGCAAAAATCCGAACCGCCCCACGGGAGACATCGAAATCGTGGTGCAGTCAATGGATATTTTGAATGCGTCAAAAGTACCACCCTTTACCATCGAAGACGAAACGGACGGTGGAGACGATTTGCGAATGAAATACCGGTATTTGGATTTGAGGAGAAATCCAGTTCAGAATAATATCATTTTTCGGAGTAAGCTAGCCATTGAGACTCGAAAGTATTTGGATAGCCAGAATTTTGTAGAGGTAGAGACCCCTGTTTTAATCAAGAGCACACCAGAAGGAGCTAGAGATTTTGTGGTACCTAGCAGAATGAACAAGGGACAATTTTATGCGCTGCCGCAATCTCCGCAGACCTTTAAGCAAATCTTGATGGTGGCGGGGATGGACAGATATTTCCAAATCGTAAAGTGTTTTCGGGACGAAGATTTGAGAGCAGATCGCCAGCCCGAGTTTACCCAAATAGATTGCGAAATGTCGTTTGTCACTCAAGAGGATATTCTAAATACCTTCGAAGGATTGACAAAATATTTATTCAAAGAGACACTAGGGGAGGAACTACCTGACTTTCCCCGTATGACTTATGATGATGCCATACGACGGTACGGATCAGACAAACCCGACGTGCGTTTTGGAATGGAGTTCGTAGAACTCAACGACGTAGCCAAGGGCAAAGGCTTCTCCGTTTTTGACAATGCGGAAATGATTGTAGGGATCTGTGCGGAAGGTCAAGCTGGAAATTATTCTAACAAGGATATTAAAAAATTGACGAGTTGGATGCAGCGGCCACAAATCGGAGCGAAAGGCTTGGTCTATGTAAAAGTGGAAGCAGGCGGAACGTTTAAATCTTCCGTTGGGAAATTTTTCTCAGATGAAGACCTGAAAACTTGGGCCGAAAAATTTGGGGCAAAGGAGGGAGACATGCTGTTGATTCTTTCGGGCGAAAACGAAAAGACCCGCAAGCAACTGAACGAACTACGCCTAGAAATGGGCAACCGAATGGGACTACGCGATCCAAAAGTGTTCAAGCCATTGTGGGTTGTTGATTTTCCATTGTTAGAATGGGACGAAGCATCCGAAAGATTTCACGCCATGCACCATCCATTTACCTCGCCCAAAAAAGCAGATGTGGATCGAATGCTCAATGGAGATCACGAAACTATGAAATCCCTACGAGCGGATGCCTACGATTTGGTCATCAATGGCGTCGAGATTGGTGGAGGTTCGATTCGAATTCACGATAGAGATTTGCAATCACGCAACTTTGACCTCCTAGGATTTACGAAAGAAGAGGCGGAGGCGCAGTTTGGATTTTTGTTAGGCGCATTCGAATACGGAGCCCCTCCCCACGGTGGTATCGCTTTTGGTTTTGACAGATTGTGCGCAGTACTGAATGGACAAAATTCAATTCGAGATTTCATTGCTTTTCCCAAAAATAATCAAGGAAGGGATATGATGATTGACGCTCCCGCCCTGATTGACGCTGAGCAGTTGGACGAATTAGGAATTGATTTAGCCAAGGAAGAAGTGAGTGGGTAACTAAGTGGTAGGATCGTAGAAGTAGAAAATGCCTTGTTCAATTAAAGTTGAACGAGGCATTTTTG
>JBCCJE010000396.1:0-5638 GCA_039027925.1 Bacteroidota bacterium | reverse complement strand
GCGGTCGGTTCGCAGCACTAGGCGTAGGTTTGGCCATTTGAAAAATTCCGACGCCATCGGGCAATCTAGCCAGCACTTGATCCGATGCTACTGCGCCAAAGTGAAAACCATCTATCAAGGCGTAGTCGTTGTCTTGATTTTCGAAAATACCAATAAATTCTCCCGCAGCATTTAATTTAAAATTAGTGTGGAAATCTCCCTGCGAGGGATCGTCGTCTGCCCAAATGAGTAGGTACGCTTTGGCGGGGAGGTACACGTTTGGAAGTTTCCATTTACTGGGATTATCTATTTTATCAGATAAATATTTATCACCCAAAAATATTGGGGCGTCTCCACCATTATAGATTTCTACCCAATCATCGTACTCACCGTGGTCGTCAGCAATGACTTCCTTGTTGCTAGACATGATTTCGTTGACAAAGAGCGGTACAGAGGATTCCTCCACGGTCATTTGCTGAGTGACACAATTGGGATAGCGGCTGTATCCTTCCGAGACATCGAAGACCTCCACGTAATAATTGACATCGGTACCGATACCTAGCGGCGGAATGATTATGCCGTAGATACCATCGTTGGCTTCTCCGTCGTGATGCGCTCCGTCGTCAAACATTTCCTGAGTGATCCAATCGGATTGATTGTCTAGTTGGTAAATGAGCTGAACCATTTGGATGCTATCGTCGTCTTCGACCTGCGTAGTGATGAGGAGTTCTTGGTAGGCGTTGGGATGGTTGTGTTGGATTCGGGCAATGATCGGATTAATCTTCTTAATTTCTTTTTGGTTTTTTGCCGAAATAATTCTTTCGTGAATGTATTGTTTTAAACCCGCTTTGACGTGCCCCCACAGCGAGTGATCGAAGGCGTGTTCGTAATCTTCAAAATCGAATCCATGATCTAGTTTCGCAAAGGAGTCATTCC
Organism: Bacteroidota bacterium; assembly: GCA_039027925.1. Lineage (GTDB taxonomy): Bacteria > Bacteroidota > Bacteroidia > Chitinophagales > Saprospiraceae > CAJQQY01. The sequence goes on along the minus strand of JBCCJE010000396.1, from coordinate 4,723 downwards.
ACCTGTAAGGATCTACCTTTACTTTAAGACTATCAATCAAAGGAAAAAGATGCTCCTCGTAGAATACCTCTTTCATCATTTTTTGTAGGTAAAAAGAAAACCGACGCCTTAATTCGGGGTGTTCCATCATCTTGGTATAGATGGGTCTAGGTTCGTCGGGGCGAGACCATTTGTAAATATTTTTCTGTGCCCAATCATTATCTTCCCAATCCAGACCGAAGGTATTATCCAGATCGTAAGGCAGGTATTCCATGCGTCCCGTAGCCGTATTTTCGTAGAGGTAAAAATTATTTTTATTGAAAATGGGACCATCCCAATTTCCAATCAAAATATCAAAGGCGATGTACTTCAGGTATTCGTTGACGTTGAACACCTGTTCTATTTCACACAAAAAATCATCCGTAGGCGTATTGTTAAGGACATCAATAAAATGACTCAGCGTAGAATAATCACTCGGACTCGGAGCATTTTTAAGTTCGTACACCCGCCTATTCAATACACTAAATTTGTAAAGATTAGGATCATCACCTAGATAAGCCAAGTCGGCAGGGAAAAGACATTTATACAAATCTCCATCATCATTGCCGAAGTGCTGTTGCAAAAATTCCTCATCAATTTGCTCTACGTTGGCGTACACACCGTAGTACTCATCGTTGATGTACAAGGCTACGTGGTTGCACCGAGCACCTACCAAATTACTTTGGCGAGCGATGTCCCAAGCCAACTTCGTGCGCACCACCGTGGGGTCGTTGTGCTGCCCATTCAGGTTCATTTTTTTGAGTCCGTAGTATTTCCTACCGGGAACGTAAGTATTAAAAGATATTTTCCAAGACTTTTTATTGACGTACCGCGAAGCGTGTCCTCTGAGCCTTAGTCCAACATTTTCTAAAGTATCTCTCACCGAGCCGTTATCAAAAATGAAGGTAGCTTGGAAGTGGTGATTACTGGTCAAATTATGAAATATCTCATAGAGCGAATCTGTGGGTAGGAAAATCTCCACGGTTGGAATTTGGTCAGATCGAAATACTTCATTTTGTGGAGATTCATTTTGACTAAAGGTAGTCGTTGCGCAGATGAAAAATAGCAAGAGAACAAAAGGCACTTTCATAGCTAAAGAAAATTGGTGGATAAAAGTGGTTCAAATAACAGAACTTTAAAATAGTAAACAAATACTAGAAAATGATAATCCTTTTATTCCTAAAATGTAATTCTCTTTTTTAATGTAGGCAGCACTACATTTTTCCTGATGTGTAAAATGTCGAGCGTCAAAGTATTCAATACCTGGATAATGAGTAACACTATTACACCTTGGTCAATCTATAATCTTGAATCCATAATCCCCCGAGGTTTCGGGGCAGGCATAATCCTATCAATTTTCTTGAATTTCTTGGCGGACTAAATATTGTTGGACGCTGTAAGGGACAAAATTGATAAGGCGATAGAGCATTCTCATTTTCCATCCCGAGATGACGAAGTCTTTTCCCTTCGTAAATCCATTCCATACATCCTTGGCTACCTCTTCCGCCGTAGTCGTTACCAAACCGTTGAAAGTTTTGATGTGCGACATTTGATTCGTTGTTTTAAAATTGGTATTGGAAATGGCTGCGGGACAAATGCACATGACCCTTACCTTTGATTTTTTGATTTTTAATTCTTCAGTCAATCCTCTAGTAAAATGAGTAATAAATGCTTTGGTAGAAGCATAGGTGTTGAGTTTTGGGATCGGCTGAAAAGAAGAGTTAGAACTGATGTTGATGATCGTTCCTTCGTTTCTTTGGAGCATTTCTTGGAGAAATAATCGAGTCATTTTATAGACATTGACTAAGTTCAAATTAATCATGTCCAACTCTCGACGGAAATTAGTTTCCTCCAAAAAACCAAAAGTACCTACACCTGCATTGTTGACGAGTACGTCAATTTTCCAATTATTTTTCTGAGTCCAGTTGAGTACGTTTTGCGCAGCGTCCGACCGAGTAAGGTCAAGTGTCAGAGTGACAATGTGGCAATTGGGAAATTCTTCTTGAACTTCGCCCTTAGCTTGTAACAATTCATTTGCAAATAGCGAAACCCAACGTAACTGATACCCAGCCGCCGCAAATTTTTTAGAAATGGTTAATCCAATTCCACTAGACCCGCCCGTGATTAATGCTATTTTATTCAAATCCATATCACCCCTTTTTGGTCATTATGCCAGTCGGCGTAGCGTTGGGCATATTGAGTATCTAGCTCACCACGGCGCACTTTCAAGGTGGGTGTCAACAGTGCATTTTCGGGACTCCACGTATTTTGATCTACGATACAAGTGGATACCCTTTGGTAGTTTGCCAGCTTAGCATTGACATGACTTAAAGTACCGACTAAAGCATTTTCCACTTCCTCTTTCGACATGGCTTGACCGATTTCAGATAGATTGACTAATGCGATGGGTTGAGGAATTCCTAGTCCAGCAATGCAAACTTGCTCAATGACTTCATTTTTTGCTAGTGCTTCTTCGATGGGATTAGGACTCACAAATTTTCCTTTACTCGTTTTAAAAGCGTCTGATACTCTACCGATTATTCGTACAAAACCATTGGCGTCCACCGTCCCTTTGTCGCCGCTGTGTAGCCAGCCATCTTTTAAAACTTTAGCCGTCAGCTCGGGTTCGTTGTAGTAGCCTGTCATCATGTAAGGGGTTTTCATGAGGACTTCATTGGTCTCAGGATCAATTTTGATTTCAGCGCCGGGGACGACTTTTCCTACGGAATCACTCGGAGCATTTTTCATCGGAGAGTTAGTAAATGAACCACACACCTCCGTCATCCCGTAGGCCTCCACTAGGTGAATGCCTAGGCTTTTGTACCATTCTTTTAAGTTGGCGGGAGTGATAGCTGCACCCGTGGCGGCTACTCTGATGTCGCTCATGCCCAGGCCGTATCTGATTTTCTTTTTGATCCTATTCCCAAGGATTGGGATTTTAAAAAGTAACTTTTGCCGATGGAGCGGCATCTTGCTCGCTACGCCCAAATAGAATTTTGTCCAAATTCTAGGTACGGCGAAAAATACAGTTGGCTGGGTATCTTGAAGATTTTTGGCAAAGGTCTCCAAGCTCTCGGCAAAAGAAATCGTTCCTCCACCCGTCAAGGCCATAGCGTGCACTCCAATTTTTTCTCCTACATGATTGAGCGGCAAGTAGGAAAGTAGTCTTGGATTTTCGTGGTTAAATGTCCCTAGCCAATTATTTTTGACTTCATCTTTGATAATTTTTGCGGGCGTACCGTGGACGTGCATCACTCCCTTGGGCGTGCCCGTAGTGCCGGAGGTAAACATGATGGTCCAAAGATCATCGGGATCGGGTACGTTTGGATTTTCTGTGGGAGAATTGTCAGCTACCAATGTATCCCAAGCTGAACCCTGAGTAACGGGCGCATTATTTTCGTACTGCGGAAACCGAATCATTTGCACATCGTTGGCGATGGAATTAATCCGTTTGCCCCATTGATCTAATTTTCCCACAAAGATGGCTTTAGTGTGGGAAAGTCTTAGCACTTCCTTGAGTTGGCGAGCAGATAGGTTGTGGTACAACGGAATGGAAACGTAGCCACCCATCATGATAGCCATGTCTGCCAAAATCCAATGGTAGCAGTTTTTAGAATAGATGGCAATGTGATCGCCTTTTTGTAAACCTAAGCCTTGCAAAGCGGTCGCCATTTTTGCGGCTTCATCGTAGGCTTGCTGGTAAGTGATGATTTTCCAATGATCGTCTTTAGGTTGTCTGAGAAATGGGAAATTGGGTTTGGTTTTTACCCAATGATAAAAATACTCGGGTAGCGAGTCGAACTTAGGAAGATGTGTTGATTGCATGATTTTTTGTTTCTAATTGCTAAAAAGTGAAGTAGGATTCCATGTCCACCTCAAAGTCATTCCCAAAGCAAAGAACTCTCGGCTTACCTTTTCGGAAAGGAATGATAAACGGAAACAAAGACGATAGCCATTTTCATATGCAAACTAATCTCTTCGTCAAACTCATCCACGATAGTCCAATCTCTCGGATCGTTTTCCCATTCCATATAAAGTTCAAAGATGCCGTTTTTCTCTTCGGAGATTTGCCAGTCGTTCATGCCATTGTTGTAGGGGGCTTTTAAAGTAAATTTTTTGGAGCCATCGGAGATTCGCCATTCGTGAATGTCGTTATTCCACTTCATGCGGGCGGTGATGATTTCTCCCCCGCCCCGAATTTCCCATTCGGAAGGATCATCTTTCCATTTGAGTCTGATACTACCAGATGCTTCGCCCAATCGGTAATCCCACTCCGTCCAATCAAATCGCTGTTGCCAGCGCATGGTAAGATTTCCTTCCTCATCCTCTACGTCCGTGTAGATGGTCCAATCTCTAAAATCATCTGACCATTTGGTAGCCATCCCCGTGATAATTTGGGCGGTGCAACAGCAGGAAAGTATCGAAAATGCAAAAAGTAAAAACTGTCGTTTCATGCTTTCAAAATAGAAAAAAGCGGGGAGGTATTGTAGTAATTATCAATTAATTCTTCCTGGGATTATTGGTAGGGAATGGTTCAATAATAACTTTACATTTTCTACTTGTCCTTTTTCCTTTCTGCTGCGTTGAAAAGCCTTTGATGCTCTGGCATCAAGCAAGCACAGGATGCCCCGCATCGCCTACGTTTTTCGCCTTGCATAAAGAAAAAATAACTGCGCATAAAATGTAAATTTATTAATGCACCATT